>NZ_JBLIWA010000019.1:0-70265 GCF_047525675.1 Streptomyces sp. 796.1
TTGGAGGTTGTGGAGTCGGGTGTGGTGGGGGCTGGGGTGTTGTCGGGGGTTCGGGTGTTGGTGGGTGGTGAGGTGTTGCCGGTGGATGTGGCGCGGGGTTTGGTGGGTCGGGCTGAGCGGGTGGTGAATGTGTATGGGCCGACGGAGACGACGATTTGGTCGACGGCTGGTTGGGTTGAGGGTGGGGGTGTGCCGGGGATTGGTGGTCCGGTGGCGAATACTCGGGTGTATGTGTTGGATGGTGGGTTGCGTCCGGTGCCGGTGGGTGTGTCGGGTGAGTTGTATGTTGCTGGTGCGGGTGTTGCGCAGGGGTATGTGGGTCGGTTTGGTTTGACCGCGGAGCGGTTTGTTGCTGATCCGTTTGGTCCGGCGGGTGAGCGGATGTATCGCACGGGTGATGTCGTGCGGTGGAACGCGGGTGGTGAGTTGGAGTTCGTGGGGCGTGCTGATGACCAAGTCAAGGTGCGTGGTTTCCGGATCGAGTTGGGTGAGGTTGAGGCGGCGTTGGTGGATCAGGCGGTGGTGGGGCGTGCGGTGGTGATGGTTCGTGAGGATGTCCCGGGCGACCAGCGGCTCACCGCCTACGTCATCCCCGCGACCAGCAACAACACCAACACCCAAACCGACTCCGACACTCACACGCCCTCGGGCCCCGACTCCGAAGCCGACACGCTCACCCGCACCGGCACAGTCACCAATGTGGTGCGGGCCAGTCTGGTGGCGGAGGTCCGGGACGCCTTGGCCGACCGGTTGCCGTCGTACATGGTGCCGTCGGCGATCGTCGTACTGGATGAGTTCCCGTTGACGGCGAACGGCAAGGTCAACCGGCGTGCCCTGCCCGTACCGGCGTACGAGGGTGGGGCGGCGGAGCGCGGTCGTGCTCCCAGGTCCCCGCGCGAAGAGCTGCTGTGTGGGGTGTTCGCCGAGGTGCTCGGCTTGGAAGAGGTCTCGATCGATGACGACTTCTTCGCCCTGGGCGGTCATTCGCTGCTGGCGACGAAGCTGACCAGCCGCATCCGCTCCGTACTGAACGTGGAGATCGCGGTACGGCGGGTCTTCGAGACACCCACCGTCGCCCAACTCGCCACCACACTCGACGAGGCCGCCGCGGCGCGCGGGCGGGTCCAGGTGGTTGCCGCGCGGCCGGCGCGGGTGCCGCTCTCGCACGCCCAACAACGGCTGTGGTTCCTGCAACACCTGGAGGGGCCGAGCAGCGCGTACAACATGGTGGTCTCGCTGGACCTCGTCGGGCCGGTGGATGCGGATGCGCTGCGGCTGGCGCTCGGTGACGTGGTCGCCCGGCACGAGAGCCTGCGGACCGTCTTCGCCGAGGCCCCCGAGGGCGGCTCCTACCAGGTCGTCCTCGACGCGGCCCAGGCCAGGCCGCCGCTGCTGGTCGAGACGGTGGCGGAGTCGGCCGTCGACGAGCTGATGCGGCAGGCCGCCGGGTACGCGTTCGACCTGACCACCGAGATCCCGGTGCGCGCCACCCTGTTCCGGCTGCCGCCCGAGCCGGCCGGCGCGTACGGGCAACAGCCCGCGACCAGCGACCGGCCGACGACGTACGGTACGCCCCCGGCGAACGAACAACCCGCGGCCGGCCAGGAACAACAACCAAGCGAGCGCAGCACCCTGCTCCTGCTGACCCACCACATCGCGGGCGACGCCTGGTCGCGCGGCATCCTCGTCCGCGACCTCACCACGGCCTACACCGCCAGGGTGACCGGGGGCGCGGCACCGGTCTGGGCGCCGCTGCCCGTGCAGTACGCCGACTACAGCCTGTGGCAGCGCGGCGTCCTGGGTGCCGAGGACGACCCGACCAGCGAGATCGCACGCCAACTCGGCTACTGGCGCTCGACATTGGCCGACCTGCCGGAGGAGCTGGCGTTGCCGTACGACAGGCAGCGCCCGGCCGCCGCCTCGTACCAGGGTGACCGCATCGCCTTCGAACTGCCCGACGGGCTGTACGAGCGGCTGGGAGAGGTCGCCAGGGAACACCGGGTCAGCCTGTTCATGGTCCTCCAGGCCGGCCTGGCCACCCTCTACACCAGGCTCGGCGCCGGCACCGACATCGTGTTCGGCACACCCATCGCCGGGCGCACCGATGACGCGCTCGAAGACCTGGTCGGGTTCTTCATCAACACCCTGGTGCTTCGCACCGACACCTCAGACGACCCGACGTTCGGCGAGTTGCTGGAGCGGGTGCGCGCCGCCGACCTGGAGGCGTACGCCCACCAGGACCTGCCCTTCGAGCGGCTGGTCGAGGTCCTGAACCCGGAGCGCTCGCTGTCCCGGCACCCGCTGTTCCAGACGGTGCTCAACCTGGACAACGCGGCCCGCGAGCTGGCCCCCGACGGCGCCGACCAGACCGGGCCCGGCGGGCTGAAGGTCACCGGCCGGCCGCTCGGCGCCCCGTCGGCCAAGTTCGACCTGGCCTTCGAGCTCGCCGAGCGCGGCGGCCCGGCCGGGGCGCGCGGGCTCAACTGCGCACTGGACTTCAGCACCGAACTCTTCGACCGGCGCACCGCACACGACATCGCCACCCGCTTCGTCCGCGTGCTGGAACAGGTCGCCGCCGAGCCGACCGTACGGATCGGGGACGTGGCACTCCTCGACCCGGCCGAATGGGCCGAGCTCACCGCGGCGCCGGCGACCAGCACCGCCCCAGCAGCACTGCCCCACCCGACCACCCCGACCGGGCGGCCCGCCCCGACCGCACCACACCGAGGCAGCGGCACCGCCGACACCCTCGTCACGCGCTTCGCCCGCCAGGTCGCCGCCCGGCCCGACGCCGTCGCCGTCAGCTACGAGCGGACCACCCTGACCTACGCGGAGCTCGACGCCCGCGCCAACCGCCTCGCCCACCTGCTGCGCGAGCGCGGCGCCGGGCCCGAGCGGTTCGTGGCGCTGCGCATGCCGCGTACCGAAGAACTGGTCGTCGGCGTGCTCGGCGTGTTGAAGTCCGGCGCGGCCTACCTGCCGATCGACCCGGCCTACCCCGACGACCGCATCGCCTACACCCTGGACGACGCCCGCCCGGTCCTCACCGTCACCCCCGACGTGCTCGCCGAGTCCGACCCGTACCCGGCGACCGACCCGCAACAGCAGGTCGCAGCGGAGAACGCGGCGTACGTGATCTACACCTCCGGGTCGACGGGCCGCCCCAAGGGCGTGGTGGTGCCGCACGCCAACGCCGTCCGGCTGATGGACGCCACCGACCACTGGTTCGGCTTCGGCCCGGGCGACGTGGGCACCCTCTTCCACTCGTACGCCTTCGACTTCTCCGTATGGGAGCTGTGGGCGCCGCTGCTCTACGGCGGGCGCCTGGTGGTCGTCCCGCACACCGTGAGCCGGGCCCCCGACCAGTTCCTGCGGCTGCTCGCCGACGAGCAGGTCACCGTGGTCAACCAGACGCCGTCCGCGTTCTACCAGCTCATCGCGGCCGACCAGGAGAACCCCGAGCTGAGCGCGCGGCTGCGGCTGCGCACGGTGGTCTTCGGTGGCGAGGCGCTCGACCTCGGCCGGCTCGCCGACTGGTACGACCGGCACGACGAGCACGCCCCGACGCTGGTCAACATGTACGGCATCACCGAGACCACCGTGCACGTCACCCACATCGCGCTCGACCGGGCCGGCGCCGCAGCCGCCACCGGTTCCGTGATCGGCGTCCCCATCCCCGACCTCGCCGTCTACGTGCTGGACGAGCGGCTGCGCCCGGTGCCCCCGGGCGTGGTCGGTGAACTGTACGTCGTCGGCGCGGGGCTCGCCCGCGGCTACTGGGACCGGGCCGGGCTCACCGCCGAACGGTTCGTCGCCAACCCCTACGGGCCCGGCCGCATGTACCGCACCGGCGACACCGGCCGCAGGCTCGCCGACGGCCGTCTCGCCTACGCCGGGCGCGCCGACGACCAGGTCAAACTGCGCGGCTTCCGGATCGAACTCGGCGAGATCGAAGCGGCCCTGTTGGAGCGGGACGAGGTCGCCCAGGCCGCCGTGGTGGTGCGCGAGGACCGGCCCGGCGACCGACGGCTGGTCGGCTACGCGGTCCCCACCGGCGGACGGCAACTCGACCCGGAAGCGCTCCGCGCCCACCTCACCGGCGTGCTCCCCACCCACATGGTGCCCTCCGCGGTGGTCACCCTGGACGCGCTGCCGCTGACCGTCAACGGCAAGCTCGACCGGCGGGCCCTGCCCGCACCCGAGTACGGCAGCCGGGCCGAAGCGGGTCGGCGCGGGCCGCGCACCGAGCGCGAGAAGACGCTGTGCGGACTCTTCGCCGACGTACTGGCGCTGGACGCGGTCGGCATCGACGACGGCTTCTTCGACCTCGGCGGCGACAGCATCATGTCCATCCAACTCGTCAGCCGCGCCCGGCGGGCCGGCATCGAACTCTCCGTACGCGACGTCTTCGAACAGCGCACCGTCGCCGCGCTCGCCGAGGTCGCCACCGAAACCGCCCCCGCGGCCGTCGAAGCGCCCGGCGAGGACGTCGGCACCCTGCCGCTGACCCCGATCATGCACTGGTTCTACGAGCGCGGCGGGGCCACCGACCAGTTCAACCAGTCCCGCATCATCCAGGTCCCGGCCGGGCTGCGCCCCGCCCACCTGCACGGCGCCGTCCAGGCCGTGCTCGACCACCACGGCGCGCTGCGCGCCCGGGTCCACGACGGGCCGCCCCGCCACCTGGAGATCCCCGCGCCCGGCAGTATCGACGCCGCCGACCTCATCCACCACGTCGACGCCAGCGGCCTGGACGAGGAGGGCCGGCGCGCACTGGTCCGGCGCGAAACCGAAGCCGCCAGGCAACGGCTCGACCCGGCCGCCGGCACCCTGGGGCAACTCGTCTGGTTCGACCACGGGCCCGACACACCCGGACTGCTGCTCTGGCTCGTCCACCACCTCGTCGTGGACGGCGTCTCCTGGCGCATCCTGGTCCCCGACCTCGCCGAGGCGTACCGGTCGGTGAGCGCCGGCCGCCGGCCGCAGTTGCAACCCGTGGGCACCTCGCTGCGCCGCTGGTCCCAGCGGCTGACCGAGGCCGCGGCGGCGCCCCGGCGGACCGCCGAGAGCACCTGGTGGCAGCAGGTGCTGCGGCCCGGCGCCCCGCTGCTCGGCCGGCGGGCCCTGGACCCCGAGCGCGACACCTACGCCCGCGCCGAACACCTCACCCTGTCACTGCCGGTCGAGGTGACCGAGCAGGTCCTCACCCACCTGCCCGCCGCCTTCACCGCCGAGGTCAACGACGTCCTGCTGGCCGCCTTCGCGCTCGCCTGGGCCCGCTGGAGCGGCAGCCGCAGCCGGGCCGCCTTCCTCGACCTGGAGGGCCACGGCCGCGAAGAGGAGACCGTGGGCCAGGCCGACCTGTCCCGCACCGTCGGCTGGTTCACCAGCCTCTACCCCGTACGGCTGGACGCCGGGGCCGTCAACCTCACCGAGGCGTTCGCCGCCGGGCCCGCCGCCGGCGACGTCGTCAAACGCGTCAAGGAACAGCTACGCGCCGTACCCGACAAGGGCATCGGCTACGGCCTGGTCCGCCACCTCGGCCAGACCACCGCGGAACGGTTCACCGGCCTGCCCACCCCGCAGGTGGCGTTCAACTACCTCGGGCGGTTCACCGTCGCCGACGCCGAACAGGCGGGCAGCGCCGCCGTACCCGACTGGACCGTGCTCGCCAGCGCCGCCGGACTCGGCGGCACCGACCCGCGGGTGCCGCTCGCCCACCCGCTGGAGCTCAACGCCCGCACCGACGACGGGCCGGCGGGCCCGGCCCTGACCGCGACCTGGACGTGGGCCGCGGACGTCCTAGACCACGCCCAGGTCAGCGAGCTCGCCACCGGGTGGTTCCAGGCCCTTGAGGCCCTAGCCGACCACGCCCAACGCCCCGACGCGGGCGGACTCAGCGTCTCGGACGTCTCCCTGAGCCTCCTGAGCCAGGACGAGATCGAGTCGCTCGAAGACGACTGGAGGAATTCGTGATGGTGACGCAGTCCGGGTTACAGGACATCCTGCCCCTGGCACCGCTCCAGGAGGGCCTGCTCTTCCACAGCGCCTACGACGAGGCGGCGCCGGACGTCTACCTGGTGCAGGAGGTGCTGGAGCTCGCGGGCGAACTCGACGCCGAGCTGCTGCGCGCCTCCTGCGCGGCCCTGCTGCGCCGCCACGCCAACCTGCGCGCGGCCTTCCGCTACGAGGGCGTCTCACGCCCCGTCCAGCTCATCCCGCACCAGGTGGAGGTGCCGTGGACCGCACTGGACCTGACCACCCTGCCCGAAGCGGAGCGCACCGCAGCCGCCGACACCGCCCTGGAAGAGGACCGCAGGCGCCGCTTCGACCTGACCAAGCCGCCCCTCATGCGGTTCCTGCTGATCAAACTGGGTGAACTGCGCCACAAGCTGGTGCTGACCAACCACCACATCCTGCTCGACGGCTGGTCACGCCCGCTGCTGCTGCGCGAACTCCTCGCCCTCTACCAGGCCGGCGGCGACGACGGCGGTCTGCCCCGGGTGCCACCCTTCCGCGACTACCTCACCTGGCTGGCCGCCCGCAACCCGGCCGCCTCGCTCGACGCCTGGCGCACCGCCCTGGCCGACATCGACGGACCCACCCTGGTCGCCCCGCACACCGGCGACCACGCCCCCACCGTGCCCGGCCGGTTGGACGCCGAACTCGACCGCACCGCACACCACAGGCTCGCTGCCCTCGCCCGCGAACGCGCCCTCACCCTCAACTCCCTCGTCCAGGCCGCCTGGGCGGTCGTCGTCGGCCAGCTCAGTGGCCGCGACGACGTGGTGTTCGGCGCGACCGTCTCCGGCCGCCCGCCGGAGATCCCCGGCGTGGAGAGCATGGTCGGCCTGTTCATCAACACCCTGCCGGTACGGGTACGGCTGCGCGCCGACGAACCCCTGCTCGACCTCGCGCAGCGGGTGCAGGAACAGCAGACCCGGCTCCAGGACCACCAGCACATCGGCCTCGCCGACGTACAGCGGCTGGCCGGAGCCGGTGAACTCTTCGACACCACCATGGTGTTCGAGAACTACCCGGTGGACCTCGGCACCGGCGGCCAGGAGAACGGGGGCCCCGTCGCCCTGACCGTCGCCGGCGTACGCAACCGCGACGCCGCGCACTACCCGCTCGCCCTCGTCGCCGTCGGCCGCGACGGGCTGCGGCTGCGCCTCGACCACCAGCCCGCGCTGGTCCCCGCCGACCGGGCCCGGGCCGCCCTCGACTGCCTGGTACGCATCCTGGAATCGGTGGCCGCCGCCCCTGCCAGGCCGGTCGGCCGCCTGGAACTGCTCTCCGCCGCCGAACGCCGGGCCGTCATCGACCTCGGCCGCGGCGCCGACACCCACGTCCCGGCCACCGACGTGCCCACCGCCTTCCGCGCCCAGGCCGCCCGCACCCCCACCGCCACCGCCGTCGAATCCGGCGACACCACCCTCAGCTACGCCGCGCTCGACGCCCGCTCCGACGCGCTGGCCCGCCAACTGTCCGAGCACGGCATCGGCGCCGAGACTCCGGTCGCGCTGCTGATGGGACGCTCGCCCGAACTGATCACCGCCGTCCTCGCGGTGCTCAAGGCCGGCGGCGCCTACCTGCCGCTGCGCGACCGCGACCCCGTCGACCGGCTCCGCCAGGTCGCCGCCGGCGCCGGAGCCGCACTCGTCCTCACCGACCAGGCGCACGCGCCCACCGCCACCGAACTCGGCCTCCCCACGCTCACCGTCAACGAACAGACCACGGACGACACCCCCGCGGACGGCCCCGCCCCGTACGAAACCACTGCGGGTCGCCCCACCACCCCGATCCCCGCCGACCGCCTCGCCTACCTCATCCACACCTCTGGCTCCAGCGGCGCCCCCAAGGGCGTCGGCGCCACCCACCGCAACATCCTGGAACTCGTCCACGACCGTGCCTTCACGGGCGGCGCCCACCAGCGGGTCCTGGTGCACTCCCCGCATGCCTTCGACGCCTCCACCTACGAGATGTTCGTCCCGCTGCTCACCGGCGGCACCGCCGTCCTCGCCCCACCCGGCGAACTCGACCCCGAACTCCTCGGCAAGGTCCTCACCGCACACCGCGTCAGCGTCATCTTCCTGACCACCGGACTCTTCCAACTCGTCGCGGACGAGGCACCCGAACGGTTCGCCAGCGTGCGCGAGGTGTGGACCGGCGGCGAGATCGTGCCCGACGCCGCCGTACGCCGGGTCATGGCAGCCTGCCCCGACACCACCGTCATCGACGTCTACGGTCCCACCGAAACCACCACCTTCGCGCTCTACCACCGGCTGCCCCCCGGCGCGGAGGTCCCCGCTCCGGTGCCCATCGGCCGCCCGCTGGACAACACCCAACTGCTCGTACTCGACGCCGCCCTGCGGCCCGTACCGCCCGGCACGGTCGGCGAGCTGTACATCGTCGGCGCCGGCCTGGCCCGTGGTTACCGCGGACGCCCCGACCTGACCGCCGAGCGCTTCATCGCCGCCCCCTACGGCCCGCCCGGCGCCCGCGCCTACCGCACCGGCGACCTGGTCCGCTGGACCCCGGGCGGCGAGATCAGCTACGTCGGCCGCGCCGACGAACAGATCAAGCTGCGCGGCTTCCGCATCGAACTCGGCGAGATCCAGACCGTACTGGGCCGTCACCCGCACGTCGCCCAGGCCATCGTCACCGTCCACGAGCCCCACCCGGGCGACCAGCGCATCGTCGCCCACCTGGTGCCCGAACGCGGCAGCCACCCGGCGCCGGCCGAACTGCGCGAGCACGTCGCCGCCGAACTGCCCGAATACATGGTCCCCACCGCCTTCGTCACCCTGGACGCCCTGCCGCTGACCCGCAACGGCAAGGTGGACCGGGCCGCCCTCCCGGCGCCCGAGGCCAACCAGGACCAGGAGGCCGTCCGCCGCGCACCGCGCACCCCGCAAGAGGCCATCCTGTGCGGCCTGTTCGCCGAACTCCTCGGCCGGCCCACGGTCGGCATCGACGATGACTTCTTCACCCTCGGCGGACACTCCCTGCTCGCCACCCGCCTCGCCGGCCGCATCCGCCAGGCCCTCGGCGTCGAACTCGCCGTACGCCAACTCTTCGAAACAGCCACCGTCGCCACCCTGGCCCGCGCCCTGGACGGCGCGGCCCAGGCCCGCCCCGCCATCGAGGCCACCACGCCGCGGCCCGACCGCGTCCCCGCCTCCTTCGCCCAGCGCCGGCTCTGGTTCCTGCACCGCTTCGACGGCCCCAGCCCGCTCTACAACATCCCCTTCGCGCTCCGCCTCACCGGCGACCTCGACCACGCCGCCCTGCGCGAAGCGCTCGCCGACGTCGCCGACCGGCACGAGAGCCTGCGCACCGTCTTCGCCGAGGACGCCGAAGGCCCGTACCAGATCGTCCGGCACGGCCCCGCCGCCCGACCCGAACTCACCCCGGTCACCGGCGTCGACCAGGACCGGCTGCCCGCCGCCATCGAAGAGGCCGCCAGCCACTGCTTCGACCTGGAGACCGAACTGCCCCTGAGGGCGTGGCTGTTCGAGACCGGGCCGAACGAACGGGTGCTGCTGCTGCTCGTCCACCACATCGCCGGCGACGGCTGGTCGGTGCCGCTGCTCGCCCGCGACCTGATCACCGGCTACCTGGCCCGCCAGCGCGGCGCCGCACCCCACTGGCGCCCGCTGCCCGTCCAGTACGCCGACTACAGCCTCTGGCAGCGCACCGCGCTCGGCGCCGAAGACCAACCCGACAGCCCCATCGCCCGGCAACTGGCCTACTGGCGCACCGCGCTCGCCGACCTGCCGGACGAACTCAGCCTGCCCACCGACCGGCCGCGCCCCAGCCAGTCGGCCCACCGCGGCGGCCGGATCGCCTACACCGTCCCCGAAACCCTCTACGCCAAGGTGCGCACCCTGGCCCGCGCCGCACGCAGCAGCCCCTTCATGGTGCTCCAGGCCGCCTTGGCCACCCTGCTCAACCGGATCGGCGCCGGCGACGACATCCCGCTCGGCACCCCCATCGCCGGCCGCACCGACGACGCCCTGGACGACCTGGTCGGCTTCTTCGTCAACACCCTGGTGCTGCGCACCGACACGACGGGCAACCCCACCTTCCGCGAACTCGTCGGCCGCGTACGCGAAACCAACCTGGCCGCCTACGCCCACCAGGACCTGCCCTTCGAACGCCTGGTACAAGAGCTCAACCCACAGCGCTCGCGCTCGCACCACCCGCTCTTCCAGACCATGCTCACCTTCAACAACACCGAACAGCGGACCGCCGACACCCAACCCCTCGCCAGCCCGCCAGGGTTGGAGATCAGCACGCTGCCGGCGACCAACGGCACCGCCAAGTTCGACCTGCTGTTCTCCTTCGCCGAACGCCACGACGCCACCGGCGCACCGGACGGGCTCAACGCGGGCGTCGAGTTCAGCGCCGACCTCTTCGACCGCGCCACGGCCGAGCGGCTCATCGGCTGGCTGCTGCGCGTCCTGGAGGCGGCCACCGCCGAGCCCCGGCAGCGCATCGGTGACCTGCCGCTGCTCACCGATGCCGAACGCGACCAGGCGCTGGCCGCCGGCCACGGCCCACAACGGAGCCTGCCCGGCACCTCGCTGCCCGCCAGGTTCGAGGCCGTCGCCGCCCGCCACGCCGACCGCACCGCGGTGCAGGACGCCGGCGCCACCCTCAGCTACGCCGAGCTCAACGCCCGCGCCAACCGGCTGGCACACCTGCTCCTCAGCCGCGGCGCAGGACCCGAACGGCACGTGGCGGTCGCCCTGCACCGCTCGGTCGACCTGGCCGTCGCCGCCCTCGCAGTCCTCAAGGCCGGTGCCGGCTACCTGCCGATCGACCCGGCCCACCCCGCCGAGCGGATCGCCGGACTGCTGCACGACGCCCGCCCGGTGCTGGTCCTCACCAGCCAGGACCTGACCGCCGCGCTGCCCGCGGGGCGCGACACCCACACCGTCGTCCTGGACGGCGCCGAGGCCGCAACAGCCCTCGCCGCCCTCCCCGCCACCGACCCCACCGACGCCGACCGCACCGGCCCGCTGCACCCGGACCACCCGGCGTACGTCATCTACACCTCGGGCTCCACCGGCCGGCCCAAGGGCGTGCTGATGCCCGCCGCGGCCCTGGCCAACCTCATCGACTGGCACGGCCGCGCCCTGCCCGGCGCGCCCGGCACCCGCGTCGCCCAGTTCACCGCCGTCGGCTTCGACGTCTCCGTACAGGAGGTGCTCGGCACCCTGCTGCACGGCAAGACGCTGGTGGTCTGCCCCGACGAGGTGCGCGCCGACCCGGAACGGCTGGCCCACTGGCTGGCGACGGAGCGGATCCAGGAGCTGTACGCGCCCAACCTGGTGCTCGACGCGGTCTGCGCCGCCGCCACCGCCGCCCGCCTCACGCTGCCCGACCTCACCGACCTCGTCCAGGCCGGCGAAGCGCTCACCCCGGGCGGTGCCATCGCCGCCTTCTGTGCCACCCCGGCCGACAGCGGCCCCCGCCGGCTGCACAACCACTACGGGCCCGCCGAAACCCACGTGGTGACCGCCGCCGAACTGCCCGCGGCGCCCGCCACCTGGCCCGCCGCCCCACCGATCGGCACCCCCGTCGACAACACCGCTGTCCGTGTCCTCGACCCATGGCTGCGCCCGGTCCCCACCGGTGTACCAGGCGAGCTGTACGTCGCCGGCCGGGCCCTGGCCCGCGGCTACCTCGGCCGCCCCGACCGCACCGCCGAACGCTTCGTCGCCGACCCGTACGGCCCGCCCGGCAGCCGCCTGTACCGCACCGGCGACCTGGCCCGCCGCACCGCGGACGGGCAACTGCACTACCTCGGCCGCGCCGATGACCAGGTCAAGATCCGCGGCATCCGCGTCGAACCCGGCGAGGTCGCCGCGGTGCTGGCCGGCGCGCCCGGCGTGGCCCGGGCGGCCGTGGTGGTCCGCGAGGACCGGCCGGGCGACCGGCGCCTGGTCGGCTACGTGGTTCCGGCCACGGGCGAGCAGCCGAGCACCACCGCCCTGCGCGACCACGCCCTGCGCGCCCTGCCCGAACCCCTGGTCCCGGCCGCTTTCGTCACCCTGGACGCGCTGCCGCTCACCACCAACGGCAAGCTGGCCCACGCGGCGCTGCCGGCACCGGAGTACGGGGCCGGCACCGCGTCCCGCGCCCCGCTCACCCCGGAGGAGCGCGCGCTGTGCGCCCTCTTCGCCGAGGTCCTCGGCGTCGAACAGGTGGGTGCCGAGGACGAGTTCTTCGCCCTCGGCGGCCACTCCTTCCTCGCCGCCCGGCTGGTCGGGCGCATCCGCGAGGAACTCGGTGGTGACCTGCCGGTCCGGTCGGTCTTCGACGCCCGCACCCCCGCCGCGCTGGCCAGGCTGCTGACCGGCGGCGCAGGCAAAGCGGCGACCGGCCCCGACCCGCAGCAGAGCTCGACCGGGCTGCTGCTGCCACTGCGGCCCCGCGGCACCGCTGCCCCGGTGTTCTTCCTGCACCCCGGCGGCGGCTTCAGTTGGTGCTACTCGGGACTGGTCCGCCACCTCGGCGCCGACGTGCCGGTCTACGGCCTCCAGGCCCGCGGCCTGGACGGCGGCGGCCCACTGCCCGGCGGCATGCCCGAGATGACCGAGGACCACCTGGCCCGCATCCGCTCCATCCAGCCGCACGGCCCCTACCGACTGGCCGGCTGGTCCTTCGGCGGCCTGGCCGCGCACGACCTGGCCGTACGGCTACGCGCCGCGGGCGAACAAGTCGCCATGCTGGCGGTGCTCGACTCGTACCCGCCGGGCGAACACAGCGACACCTCGGAACCCGTGGAACACGAGGTGGTGGCGAACAACCTGCAAGCCATGGGCTTCCCCGTCGACCCGCTGGAACTCCAGGCGGACCAGCAGGGCGTCCTGCTGCGCTTCCGGGAGTTCCTCCAGGCCGGCAACCAGCCGATGGCCTACCTGGACCACCTCCAGGACCAGGACGTGCTTTCCCTCAAGGACGTCTACGTCAACAACGTCCGGGTCATGCGCCGGTTCGAACCGGGCCACTTCGACGGCGACATGCTGTTCATCTCCGCGGAAGAGAAACCGGAAGGCAGCCCGGAAACCCGTTTCGATGTCAGCTTGTGGCAACCCTTCGTCAGCGGATCGATCGAGGTCTGCCCGATACAATCAACCCACGGAAACCTCTTGGCCGACGCCCGACATGTGGCCCGCATCGGCCGATTCCTGGCGGACCGTCTCTGACGACGCCGGGCCGTCCCGAAAGACCTCGGGGCCTACCGAGGCGCAGCCACCAAGGAATTCTTCGAGAAGGAGCGATCCATGAGCACCAACCCCTTTGAGGACCCCGATGGCACCTATCTCGTGCTCGTCAACGATGAGGGGCAGCACTCGCTGTGGCCGGCGTTCGCGGAGGTTCCGGCCGGCTGGCAGACCGTCCTGAGCGACGCCACCCGGGACGCGGCGCTTGAGTACGTGAACACGCACTGGACCGACCTGCGCCCCAAGAGCCTCATCCGGGAAATGGAAGGCGCCGAAGCCTGATCGTCAGGGGCGGGGCTGCGGCCCCGCCCGGCATGGCCCGCCAGCCGGCGCCCCGTGGCGTCAACCCGGCCGGCGGGCCATCCGTCTGTCAGCGCGCCGATACGGCGCGGTCACCAGGGGAGGAACGCGATGCCGGTCGCTGCGGTGAACGGGATACGACTCAGTTACGACGACCGGGGCACCGGAGAACCGGTGGTCATGATCCAGGGGACCGGCGGCAGCCGCACCGTGTGGGAACTGCACCAGGTGCCGGCCCTCACCGACGCCGGATTCCGCGTCATCACCCTGGACAACCGGGGCATCCCGCCGACGTCCGAATGCCCCGAAGGGTTCACCCTCGACGCCATGGTGCGCGACGTGGCGGCCCTCATCACCCATCTGGACCTCGGCCCCTGCCGGGTCATCGGCACCTCCCTCGGCGCCTTCATCACCCAGGAACTCGCCCTGGCCCACCCCGAACTCGTACGCCAGGCCGTCCTGATGGCTACCCGCGCTCGCAGCGACGTCCTGCGCTCGGCGATCACCGAGAGCGAGATCGACCTGTACGACGCGGGCACCGAACTCCCGCCCCGGTACGCGGCCGTGGTGCACGCACTGAAATCGCTGTCACCGCGCACCTTGGCCGACGACGCGGCGATGGCCGACTGGCTCGACCTCTTCGAACTCATCGGCCCGACCGGCCCCGGCCAGCGCGCCCAGATGGAGGTCAGCAAGCTCGGCAACCGGCTCGCCGCCTACCGCGATATCCGGGTGCCGTGCCAGGTCATCGCCTTCGCCGACGACCTGATCACCCCGCCGCACCTGGGCCGCGAGGTGGCCGACGCCATCCCGGGCGCCAGCTACGAACTCATCGACGGCTGTGGCCACTACGGCTATCTCGAAGACCCGGCCACGGTGAACGACACGATCGTGGAGTACTTCACCCGGGCCCTGGTCACCGACTGACGCGGGCCCGTCGTCCCCGGCGAGCGGGGAGTGCCAGGAGCCGAGGCCGGGGCCGGGGCCGGGGCCGGTCGATGCGACCGGCCCCGACCCCGTGGGGGAGGAGGGAGAGCCTCCGACGGGGGTTGCGAATGACCCTCCCCCCTCGCTCGGGTGCCCGCCGCGGCGCTAGGCGTGGCCGCCGGGGCGGGGCGGATCCTGGTGGTGTTGGTGCTGCACGGGCCCCTCGGGCCAGCGCCGCGCGTACGGAACCGTGGAGTCCGCCCCCTCCGGCGCCTGCGGCGGCATCGGCTGGTGAGCGGTGGTCGGCGGCAGGTCGCGGGTCGCCAGGTTCTGGGTGGGCGTGTCGTGGGCGGCCGGCGCCGCATGACGGGCCGCCGCGTGCCGAGGTGCGCCCACCGGTCCGGCCACGGGCTGCGGGGTGGCCGTCGCCAGCCGGCTCGGCCACCAGTTCCACCGGCCCAAGGCGGCCATCAGCGCGGGCAGGACGAAGATCCGGATGATGACCGCGTCCAGCGCGATGGCCGCGGCAAGACCCACGCCCAACTGCTTGAACTCGATGGCGTTGAGCGTCCCGAAGATCGCGAAGACACCGATCATCACCACGGCCGCGCTGGTCACCACGCCGGCCGAGCGGGTGATGCCGTCGCGAACGGCCTCCTTGACGGCGCTGCCCTCAAGGGCCGCCTCCCTGATCCGGCTGACGACGAACACGTGGTAGTCCATGGACAGCCCGAACAACACGACGAACAGGAACAGCGGCAGCCACGACACGACCGCCCCGGTGCTCTCGAAGTCGAGGAGCGACTCCGCCCAACTGTTCTGGAAGACCGCCACCAGCACCCCGAACGCCGCCGCAGTGGACAACAGGTTGAGCACCACGGCCGAGAGCGCCACGGCCAGCGAGCGGAAGATGAACGCCATCGTGCCCATCGTGAGCAGCAGGACGAACCCCACCACCCAGGGCATCCGTGCCTTCAGATGCCCGGTGAAGTCCAGCCCCTGGGCCACCTTGCCGCCCACGGCGCCCTCCGAGTCCGGCACGTCGGACAGCACTTCAGGCACCCAGGCCCGCAACTTCTTCAGCGACTCGGTGGCCTTCGGATGCTTGGGTTGGTACGGCGTGCCCACGTCGACGGTGTGCACCCGGTGGTCATCGGACTCCCGGATGACCGGCTTCTGGTCGTGCGCGAACAGCGGGTTGCCCTCCGTACGGCCCAACAACTCCTTCAGCGCGGCCTGCACCTGCCCCGCCTCACCGGCCGGCGCCCGCACCGCGACCTTGTGCACGGTGCCCTCGCTCGGGAACGCCTCGGTGAGCCGGTCCATGGCCTGGACGACCGGGATGTCACGGGAGAGGTCGTCGGAGCCGGGCTGCTTGAGCTTCATGTCCAGCGCCGGCAGCGCGAGCGCGAGCAGCGCCCCGACCGAGACCACGAGCGTGAGGAACGGCTTGACCAGCGCCGGACGGAGCAGCACCGGCCACACCCGCGACTCGCCCTCGCGCATCGTCAGCCGCCACAGGACCGGCATCCGTGGCCGGTCCACCCAGCGACCGAGCTTGCCGAGCAGGGCGGGCAGCACGGTCACCGAGGCGAGCACGGCGACCGCCACCACGATGATGGAACCGGTGGCCAGCGATGCGAAGGTCGCTTCCTGCGCCAGGTACAGCCCTGCCATCGCCACGATCACGGTGGTGCCGGAGACCACGACGGTGTGTCCCGAGGTCTCGGCGGCGATCTCGATGGCGTCGATGTGGCCCTTGCCCTTGCGGCGTTCCTCCCGTTCGCGTTTGAGGTAGAAGAGCGAGTAGTCCACCCCGACCGCCATGCCCATCAGCAGGATCACGTTGCTGATGGCGCTGGTCTCCGGCAGGACGTGCGAGGCCAGGTGGGAGAGGCCCATCGCGGTCACCACGCAGGACAGGGCGAGGATGACCGGCACCCCGGCCGCGATGACGGCGCCGAAGACCACCAGCAGGATCAGCAGGGTCAGCGGCAGGCTGATGAGCTCGGCCTTCTTGAAGTCCTCGCCGATGGTGTCCTGCATGCCCTTGGCGGTCGAACCGGTTCCGACCTGATCGATGTGCAGGCCCTCGTGTGCGTCTTCGACCTCGGAGCTCACATCGAGGAGCGGGGGGACGTTCGACGCGGCGTCATCGGCCTCGCCCTTCATCTCCACCGGTACCAGCAGCGCCTCGCCGTTCTCCGCCGGGACCGGGTCCTCGACCTTGGCCACCTCGGGCAGCGCGGCCATCCGGGTGGCGAGGTCACGCGCCGCCGCCCGTGCCTTGCCGGCGTCCAGCGGGCCGCCGGAGGCCATGGTGATCAGGACGTTCTCCTCGGGCGTCTCCGGGAAGTCGCCGTCCACGGTGATCTTCCCCGCCCGGCCCGACTCCCGGACGCCCGACTCCTGCTCGTCGAGCTTGTTGCTGCCGACGGCGCCGCCGAGGAAGAGGCAGAGGGCGACGAAGACTGCCCACAGACCGATGGCCGACCACGGATGCGTTGCGCTCCAGCGCGCGATTCGTACGGTAGCCGGTTTCTTTCGCACCGTTTCGTTTCCCTCCAGTGATGCGGGAGCCGCCGTGGCAGCCGTATCGGAGTAGAAAATCTAGTTCCGCAGCCCGGACATGGACACGTGGTAAACCGTCGAGGTGGCCGTAGTTTCCCGTAAGCCTGACCCTGTGGTTTCCCATAGGCGCACCCTGCGGGAAGCCGTAACGGCGGCTGTGGGCGCTTGACCACAGAAGAATGCAACAGCTATTTTCGAATTCCCTTTAGCGCTTTTCGAAGGGTGCTCGTTTCTCGGCTCATTTAGTCGAATCCGTCGGCATTTTTAGAAATTCTGACGGCAGGTAGCTGACGTTCTGTGAAGTCCACTGAGGGGAAGAAATGGAAACCACCATCATTACTCGGCATCATGTTGCCAAGATCGTCCAGGAAAAGGGTTTCGACCAATTCATGGACCGAATGATTGACCGGCTCGGCGCGGCCTTCGCGGCGCCCGAAGGACACGGCGTGACCCCGGTACGGGACGGTTTCCTGCGCGGCCCAGGCGATACGGCCATTCTGGAGTGGATGCCGCACCACCAGCCGGACGATTCCATCACCATCAAGACGGTGGGGTACACCCCGACCAACCCGACGACGCACCGGTTGCCCACCATCATCGGCACCATGACCCGCTACGACGACGTGACCGGCCGACTGCTGGCCGTCTGCGACGGCATCCTGCCCACGGCGATCCGTACCGGCGCCGCCTCGGCCATCGCCAGCCGGCTGTTGGCCCGCCCCGACAGCCGGGTGCTCGGCCTGGTGGGCGCGGGTGCGCAGGCGGTGACCCAGGCGCACGCCCTCAGCCGCGTCTTCCCGCTGGAGCGCATCCTCGTCCATGACATCGAGCCCGCGCACGAGGCGTCCTTCGCCGAGCGTGCGGAATTCCTCGGCATCGAGGTCGAGGTGGCGTCGGTCGCCGACATCGAGGCGGCGGCCGACATCCTGTGCACCGTCACCTCGGTCGGCGTCGGCGACGGCCCGGTGCTGCTCGGCGAGCGGTTGCGCCCGCACGTGCACATCAACGCCATCGGTGCCGACCTGATCGGCAAGTTCGAGGTGCCCAAGGCCGTCCTGAAGTCGGCCTTCGTCACCCCCGACCACCGGGGCCAGGCGCTGCGCGAGGGCGAGTGCCAGCAGTTGACCGACGCCGACCTGGGCCCGGACCTGCTGACCCTGTGCGCCCGGCCTGAGCTCGCCGAGGCCCAGCGCGAGCGGGTGACCGTCTTCGACTCGACCGGCTTCGCGTTGGAGGACCACGTGGCCCTCGACGTCCTGCTGGAACTCGCCGCCGAGGCCGGCCTCGGTGACCAGGTGCAGTTGGAACACCTGCCGGAGGACGCGCTGAACCCGTACGACTTCGAGTGAGACGACCGGGCCGTCCTCGCTCGCACCGTCGAGCGCGGACGGCCCGGCGGGGGAGGGGCGGCCCGGCGCGAGCGGGAGCCTCGGGGCGGGTGGGCGCGGCCGAGCCGGGCCCCTCGTCCCGCCGCCCCGGGGGCCCGCGGGCATCGCTTTCCCGCAGGACGACCCTGACGAACCCTGACGACCGTACGCGCCACGCTGCGACCTGCCACCACGGCAACAGCCCGCGGCAGCAACACGCATCACCGGCCCGCCGGCCCACCCACGCCCAGCGGAGCAGGCCAACGCCCCTCGCCGACGGGGCGTGGCATCCGTACGCGACCGCGGGGCTCAGGACTCCAGATACCGCAAGATGGCCAAGATGCGCCGGCTGTAGCCGGTGGTGTGGGACAGCTCCAGCTTGTCGAAGATGGAGTTGAGGTTCTTCTCCACCGAACTGAGCGAGATGTGCAGCTTCTGCGCGATGGCGGTGTTGGTGTGCCCCTGGGCCAGGGCCTCCAGCACGCTGCGTTCGCGCGGGGTGAGCTTGGCCAGCGGGTCGCTGTGCGTGGTGCGGATGACCAACTGCCGTACGACCTCCGGGTCGATGGCCGCGCCCCCGGCGTTGATGCGCTCCAACGCGTCGAGGAACTCCTCGATCTGGGCCACCCGGTCCTTGAGGAGATAGCCGACCCGCTCCGCGTTGCTCGCCAGGAGCTGGGCGGCGTAGTTGCGCTCCACATGTTGGGAGAGCACCAGCACACCCATCTTGGGCCACCGCTCGCGGATCTCCAGGGCGGCGCGCACGCCCTCGTCCGTGTGGGTGGGGGGCATGCGGATGTCGACCACGACGGTGTCCGGGGCCTGCTTCTCGACCTCGGCGATCAGGGACACCGCGTCGCCGACGGCGGCGAGGACCTCGTGGCCCTCCTCGATGAGCAGCCGGACCAGGCCCTCCCGCAGCAGGGTCGAGTCTTCGGCGAGGATCACACGCATGGCAACTCCGCGGTCAGCGTCGTCGGACCCCCCAGGGGGCTGTCGATGCGGAGGACGCCGTCGAGTGCGCCCACCCGACTGCGCAGCCCGGTCAGCCCGCTACCCGCCGGGTTCGCCCCGCCGCCGCCATTGTCCTCGATCCGCACCACCAGTACGGGCCCGTGCAGGGTGAGCCGGACCGAGATCTGCGTGGCATCGGAGTGTTTGGCGGCGTTGTTGACCGCCTCTGACACCACGAAGTACGCCGCCACCTCGACCGACTTCGGGAGCGGCCGGTCGACGTCGAACTCCAGGCGCAACGGGATGCTGCACCGCTCGGACACCCCGCCGATCGCTTCTTCCAGGCCCAGGCTGTCCAGCGCCGACGGATAGATCCGCCAGGTCGCCTCGCGCAATTCGGTGATCACGTCCTGGGATTCCTGGTGCGCTTGCAGCAGCAGGGCCGCTGCTTGCTCCGGGTGTCTGCCCCGGCGCGCCCGGCCGAGCAGCATCGCCAGTGCCACCAGTCGCTGCTGGACCCCGTCGTGGAGGTCCCGCTCGATGCGCCGGCGTTCGATGTCCACCGCCTGGACGACCGCGGCCCTGCTGGTGGCCAACTCGTCGATGCGGCGCCGCAGCAACTCGCGCTCGGACGGCCCGAAGCACTCGTGGGCCAGCCGGGCGTCCAGCGCGGCCAGCGAGTCAAGGCCCTGGATGTCGAGGAAGAGCAGCACGCAGCCGAGCGGGACCTGACTGAAGAACTCCGCCCAACTGAGGCTGCCGTGCGCGATCTCGGTCAGCAGCACCGCCGCCAGGGCGCCGCCGAAGCCCAGGAGGGCCACCACGACGCCGCACACCACGCCGGTGTAGCTGCGGGTCGCCAGATACCCCAGGATCTTCTGGTCGGACGCCTCGTAGTGCTGCGGGAAGCGGTCGAAGAAGAAGGCCGAGCGCCGCATCCGCTCCAGCTTCGTGAGCCGGCGTCCCCATCGGGCCAGCAGTGTCAGCGCCCGGCCGCGCGTACTGCTCCGTAGCCACCAGGGGATCAGTGCGACGCCGGCCAGGAGGAAGAACAGCGTGTGCAGCAGGGCCGTGGCACAACCCAGCAGGACCCCGCAGGCCACCCGGGGCCAGGAGGGCTTGGGCCCCATGTCGGCGGCCCCACCATCGCCGTCGTTGAAGCCGTCGACCATGAGGCGGGGCTCGGGCCCGTGTCCATAACTTGCTGCGATGCCGACGCCGATACCTAGATCGGGGTTGATGCCAGGGCTGAGATCGGGGCCGGCGGCGGCGCCGAAGGCGAGCCCGGCACCGAAGGCGCGGCCGGAGCGTCGGGTGGGTGGCTCGGGGGAGTTGGAGTGGGGCGCGTCCGGTTCGGCGCGCGCCGTAGGGGCTGCGGGCCGCGACGCCCCGCAGCCGGGGCAGTGAGACTGCCCGGGCCGGGAGGCGCCGAGGGATGAGGGTGCGTCGTCAGTCATGAAGTCCCGCGCTGTCGGACCTGCTTGCGGTTACGGAAGCGTACGACCACGAACGCCACGATGGATACCACGACCACGACGAGCACGGCCTTGGAGAGGAACCCGACGTAGGTCTCGACCGCGTCCCACTGGTCGCCCAGCCAATATCCGGTGAGCACCAGCACCGCGTTCCACACGAAGCTGCCCAGGGTGGTCAGCAGCATGAAGACGGGAAGGCGCATGCGTTCGACGCCGGCCGGGACGGAGATGAGGCTGCGGAAGATGGGCACCATCCGGCCCAGCAGGATCGCCTTGGTGCCGTGCTTGGCGAACCACTCCTCCGTACGGTCCAGGTCGGAGGGCTTCACCAGCGGCAGCTTCGCCCACAGTGCGTGCATCCGCTCGCGGCCGAAGAGCGCACCGATCCAGTACAGGACCAGGGCGCCGACCAGCGAGCCCGCGGTGGTCCAGAACAGGGCTGAGGCCAGGCTCAACACCCCCTGCCCCGCGGCGAATCCAGTCAGCGGCAGGATCACCTCACTGGGCAGCGGGGGGAACAGGTTCTCCAGCGCGATGGCCAAGCCCGCCCCGGGGCCGCCCATGGCGTCCACGAGGTCTGCGGCCCACCCCGCGAGGCCGCCCGCGGGTTCCTCAGGCAGGGCGAGGTTCATCTGATGCATGCATGGCCTCCGAGTCGGCGGAAACGGTCGCCGGCGCCTTCAGGCCGCGACCCTTCCAACGTAGAAACCGCAGCTCGCCCGCGGTATGCGGGTTGCCGCCCGACCCACTGACGTTTCCCGCAACCAACCACCTGCGGTAAACCACAGCTCCGCTTCCGGCCCCCGCGGCCGGAAGCGGAGGGACAGGGCAGCAACCGGGAGACCGGCGGGGCCGGCAGGACCGGCGGGGCCAGAGGCACGAGCAGGGCCAACAGCGCTGGTGGGGCTGGTAGAGCCGGTGGTGCCGGGGCCAGCGCGGCTAGTGGGGCCACTAGGGCGAGTGAGACGAGTGAGGCCAGCAGGATCGGCAGGGTCCTCAGGGCCAGGGATGGGGTCAGTGAGGCCAGCGGGCAGATAGGGCCGGCATGGCAGAGATGGCAGACACGACAGACGTAGCCAGCGTGGTGGACGAGGCCGCTGGGGGCGCCGCGTCCCACCGGGATGGGGCGAGCGGAATACGGAATAGGGGGTGGCAAGCGCAGGTGCGGGGGTTGACACGGGTACCGGCCCCTGAAGGCTCCACACGAGGACTCTGCCAACCCGCCGCACACCCCCATCGACGCTCAGCAGCCCCACTCACGCTCGGCAGCCCCGGCAACCCGGCAGTCCGCCGCCAGCCCGCCGGCCGCACCACCGCCCCAAAGCCATGACGTGCGCCACGTCAGTAGCCCAGTAACCCAGGAGCCACGTTCGGAGCCACCCGGGCAGCCAGACCACCAGCAACCGAGCCAGCAGCCATGGCCGAAGCCATTGGACCGCCCCCACCCGAGCCCCCACACCCGAGCCCCCACACCCCACGCGTGCACGAGCCGACCGGACCGGGTATCGCGAAGGGGAGCGGCGTAGGGGACGGGGAGACGAGGCCCCCGTGCAGGTCCGCGGCGCCGTACGCCCACCGCACCCAGCGACACAGACCCCAACACCCCCTACTTCACCCCTAGAAGCCCGCCCCAGACCCCTACGTGGCCATTACACAAGGGTCGTCCCGCTGCGCGCCGAACCGGCTACAGTCGGCGATGTTCTGGTGGGGGAGCAGAACTGACGGGGCGTGTGATGGAGGAATCGGCACAGGGACGCCCGGGCTCCCGTGGCCCGGGGAAGGCGGAGGGGAGCGCCGATGGAGCCGTTGCAGCCAACTGATCCGCGGCGCGTGGGCGACTACGAGTTGCTGGCCAGGCTCGGCGCGGGCGGAATGGGCGTCGTCTACCTGGGGCGCTCGCCCGGCGGCCGGGCCGTCGCGGTCAAGGTCGTACACCAACGCTTCGGCCGCGACCAGCACTACCGCGCCCGCTTCCGCCGCGAGGTGAACTCGGCGCGGCTGGTGACCAACGCGTACACCGCCCCGCTGCTGGCGGCGGACCCCGAGGCGGCGGCCCCGTGGCTGGCCATGGGCTACCTCCCCGGGCTGACCCTCCGGCAGGCCGTCGACCGGTACGGCAAGCTGCCGCCACCCGCACTGCACCTGTTGGCCGTCGCGCTCGCCGAGGCCCTGGCCGACATCCACCGTGCCGGACTCGTCCACCGGGACCTGAAACCGAGCAACATCATGCTCACCGCCAACGGGCCGCGGGTGATCGACTTCGGCATCGCCCGACCCGAGGACGCGACCGGCATCACCGCAACCGGTTCGGTGCTCGGCACGGTGGGCTTCATGTCGCCCGAGCAGGCGAGAGGGGACGAAACGCAGGCGCCGGGCGACGTCTTCGCGCTCGGTGTGGTCCTGGCGTTCGCCGCGCTCGGTGAGGAGCCGTTCGGCACCGCCGACCGGGCCACCACGCTGGGGCGCGTCCAACGCGGGGTCATCGACCTGCACCGGATCGCCGACCGCAAGCTGCGCGCCGCCATCGCGAGCTGTCTGCACCCCAGCCCCGGCCACCGTCCCACCGCCGCCGACCTGCTCGACCGCCTGGGCCGGCCCAAGAGCACGGTGCAGGGCACCCGTTGGCTCCCGGACCCGCTGGCGCGGGACATCGACGCGCGCGGTACGCCCATCGAGCCGGCGCCCGGCCGGGCGGCACCGCCGCCCCCCGCCACCGGGTCCGCAGACCTCGCCGGCGCCACCACGTACGTCTCGCGCGTGGACCTGGCCGAGATTCCGGTGCCGCTGCCGGTCCCGCCGCGCCCCGGCCGCCGCTCCCTGCTCCTCTCGCTGGCCGCCGGGACGGTCGTGGTCGGCGCCGCGGTGCCGCTGGTGCTCCGCGTGCGGGCCCAGGCGGGCGAGTCGCCGCAGCCCGCCGCCCGGCGCCCCGGCACACGGTTGCGCTCCACCGCGCCCCGGGTGCCGGTCGCGGTCCGCCGCTGGCGTACCCGGGTGAGCACGGCCTCGCTGCGGCTGTACCGGGCGGGTTCCATGGTGATCGCCGCGGACGGGCGCGACCGGGTGACCGCCATCGACCCGCGCACCGGCCGGATCGGCTGGCAGCGGGTCAGCGAACAACGGGCCGTGGACGAGTCGGTCGCGGTCGGCCCCGACGCGGTCTACCTGTTCGACGCCGGGCCCGCCACGACCATCGAGCCGTACGCGCTGCGCGCCGTCCACCCACGCTCGCAACGCGTCCGCTGGACGCGCCGGGTGCCCGTCACCGTCCGGGGCGCGGCTGCCAGCGGACCGCTCGTGTGCGTGGCGGTCGATGACGAGGTACGGGCCCTGGCCGCGGCGGACGGGCGCCGCCGCTGGACCGCCCGGGCCAACGGCGAGGCGCTGGCCGTCGGCGCCCGCCTGGTGGTGGCCGTGGACGGCCCGGTGCTGGTCGGCCTGGACGCCGCCAGCGGCCGGACCCGCTGGCGGCGTGAGCTGGCCGAGGCCGCCAACTACTGCCTGATCAGCGACGACCTGGTGGTCACCAGGGACGCGCTGGGCGCCGTCTACGCCCTGCGCGGCCACGACGGGCGCACCGCCTGGCGCCGCCCGGTGGACTACCGCAGCTCCGTCCGGCACACCACGGGCGACCTGGTCTACGTCGGTGAGGTCGACGGCCGGGTGCGCGCCCTGTGCGCCCGTACCGGCAAGCAGATGTGGGCTCGGCGCCTGGTGGCCGAGGGGACGTTCGCCGAGTCGGACACGCTCTGCCTGGCCGGCGACACGCTCTGGGTCCAGGGCCCGCAGCAGACGGTGTACGGGCTGGACGCCACCGACGGCCGGGTGCTGGCGGTGTACGGAGCCTGGACGGCCCCCGAGTCCCAGTCGTCCACCGGCTCCCAGGCCGTCGCCGCAGGCGGGCTGGTGCTGCTCGCCACGGCGGACGGGTACGTCGAGGCCGTCGAGCCACCCCAGTGAACGGAGGCGCGCATGGAGCAGCTTGAACGGGGCGACCCGCGCAGCGTGGGGCGCTGCCGGCTGCTCGCGAGGCTGGGCGCGGGCGCGGCGGCCACCGTCTACCTGGGCAGGTCGCGCGGCGGCCGGGCGGTGGCGGTCAAGGTCATGCACCCCGAACTCGCCCACGACCCCGAGCAGCGCGACCGCTTCCGGCGCGAGGTGGCCGCGGCCCTCGCGGTCGGCGGGGCGCACACCCCACCGGTGCTGGCTGCGGACCCGGAGGCGGCGGTGCCGTGGCTGGTGATGGAGTTCCTGCCGTCGTTGTCGCTGCGCGACGCGGTCGAGCGGTTCGGGCCGCTGCCGCCCGCCGTGGTGCGCGGACTGGCGGCCGGGCTCGCGGAGTCGCTCGCCGCGGTCCACCGCGCCGACGTCGTCCACCTGGACGTCAAGCCGGCCAATGTGCTGCTGACCGCCGATGGGATCCGGCTGATCGACTTCGGCATCGCCGCCCGCGCCCGTGCCACCGGCACGGCGGGCTCCCGCGGCTTCATGTCGCCCGAGCAGATGGCCGGCGAGGCGGGGCCGCCGAGCGACGTCTACTCGTTCGGCATGACGGTGCAGTTCGCCCGCGGCCCCCAGCACACCGAAGGGCCCGACGCCGACGAGGCCCTGGGCACGGTGCTCGCGGCGTGCCGGCGTACGGAGGCCGGTGACCGGCCCACCGCAGCCGAACTGGTCACGCTGCTCA
Organism: Streptomyces sp. 796.1; assembly: GCF_047525675.1. NCBI lineage: Bacteria > Bacillati > Actinomycetota > Actinomycetes > Kitasatosporales > Streptomycetaceae > Streptomyces > Streptomyces sp. 796.1. Next base: position 25,517 of record NZ_JBLIWA010000019.1, read on the forward strand.
AACCGTTGGCCAACCCCGACGGGGCGTCGGCCAGCGGCTGGCTGCCGCCCGCGGTGCTGGCGGCCATCGAGGGGGAGACGAACACCGAGGTCAACCCGCCACCCGCGCTGGGTCAGCCCGGGCGCCGGCTGTTGCTGGTCGGCGGCGCGGCGGCGGTGGTCGGCGGCGCGGCCATCGCCGTGGACCGCCTGGTGAGCGGGCAGTCCTCGCAGCAGGGCGCGCGCCCGCAGGGTACGCCGCCCGTCCCCTCGGTGCCCCACTCCGCCGGCCCGACCGGGCCCGCGCTATTGCAGTTCGTGGTCACCGGTGACGGGCCGCTCGGCTCCCTCGATTACGGGGTCAACGGGACCTTCACCAGCCTCGACGACGTGCCGCTGGCCTGGCGGAAGACCATCGAGGTGCCGCGCCGCCTGGGCCGGGTCGACTGGCGGTTGCGGATCACCGCGCCCTCGTCGGACCTCGACTGCCGGGTCAGTGTGGACGGCGCCGAGAAGTGGCACGGCCCGCAGTCCGTGAGCCCGCACGTCGGCCCGACCCCCTACTCCATGGACGCCAGCGGCTCCGTCGCGTTCTGGGACCCCTCCCGAACGTAGCTGTCTAGAGTCCCCAGCACCCGCGAAGAAGGGCTCACGCCATGACGAGCAAGGTCAGCATCCTCCCGCAGGACCTCGGCAGCCTCAGCCGCAGCGCCCCGGCCGCCCGTCCCGGCACGCTGTTCGTCATGGGGGCCAACGGGGGCATGAGCGTCGCCCCGGACGCCGACTTTCCGCTGATGTTCGGGCGCAACGAGCCCGACGTCCACGTGTGCGTGGGCGCGGGGGACCGCCGGGTGAGCCGTCAGCAGGGGCTGATCACCCGTGAGGCGTCGCGCTGGATGCTGCGCAACACCGGCAAACTGCCCATCCGCTTCCCGCAGGCACGGCTGGTGCTCGGCGGGGGCAAGGCGGAACTGCCGGCCGGCTACACGCCGCTGTTCATCGTCTCGGCCCGGCAGGAACACCTGCTGGAGGTCCGGGTCACCGCGCCCGCCGGGGCCGGGGACCGGTGGGCCCGACGCAACTCCCACGAGGCGGACACCTACGACCACGACGTACAGAAGCTGCGCAAGGACGAGAAGCTGGTACTGGTCTGCCTGGCGCAGCGCTACCTACGCGACGAGCCGTATCCGCAGCCGCTCACCTGGGCGCAGGTCGCCGACGAACTCGGCGTGCTCTGCCCCGACGAACGGTGGAGCGGCAAGCGCGCGGCGTACATCGTCACCAACGTGCGCCAGCGGCTCAGCCGGGAGCACGGGGTGCCGGGGCTCCTGGAGGAGGAGATCCCGCAGCCGGTCGGCAATGCGCTCAACCACAACCTGATCACCCACCTGCTGGTGACCACCACGCTCACCCGTCCCGACCTGGACCTGCTAGGGCCGTGAGGCACCGCGCGGGCGAGCCGCCACCGCCCCGCGCCGTTCGTGCCGGGCCCCGCGCCGCCGCCACCTGGTGCCGTTCCCGCCGCGCTGCGCGTTGCGCCGCCCCTGCCCGACCTGGTCCGCCCGGTCGTCCTCCCGCCGCGCTCTGCGCCGCTCCCATTCCCCGCCCCGAGAAGGCGCGCCCGGCCGGCTCCGGCGGCCCAGTCGGGGCTTTCGTCCCCGTTTCGTAAGGCAGTGAGGGGCGCCACATGGACAACTTGTATGACCCACGCAGACCCCTGTGACCTCGTGGAACGGCAGATTCCACGGTGCTCGGGCCGGTCCGGTCGGGCGCGGGGGCGACCATCTGCGGGGGAAGTCAAACGGCGGAGGGCTAACATGTGAGCACCGCCTAGCTCGAAAGATAAATCTGTGACTGTCAATGAGGACTCGTTCACTGACTGGAAGAACCGCGAGGAGATCGCGGAATCCATGATCCCGATCATCGGGAAGCTACAGCGCGAGCGGGACGTCACCGTCCTGCTGCACAGTCGCTCCCTGGTGAACAAATCGGTGGTCAGCATCTTGAAGACGCACCGGTTCGCTCGGCAGATAGCCGGCGAAGAGCTCTCGGTCATCGAGACCATGCCGTTCCTCCAGGCGCTCGCCGCGCTCGACCTCGGCCCCTCCCAGATCGACATCGGCATGCTCGCCACGCTCTACCGCGCGGACGAGCGCGGCCTCACGGTGGCGGAGTTCACCGCCGAGGCCGTCGCCGGGGCGACCGGGGCCAACAAGATCGAGTGCCGGGAGCCGCGCGACGTCGTGCTCTACGGGTTCGGCCGCATCGGCCGGCTGATCGCCCGGCTGCTCATCGAGAAGTCCGGCTCGGGCAACGGCCTGCGGCTGCGCGCCATCGTCGTCCGCAAGGGCGGCGGCCAGGACATCGTCAAGCGCGCCTCGCTGCTGCGCCGGGACTCCATCCACGGCCAGTTCCAGGGCACCATCACGGTGGACGAGGCCAACGGCACGATCCTGGCCAACGGCAACGAGATCAAGATGATCTACGCCGACGACCCCTCGGCAGTGGACTACACGGCGTACGGCATCAAGGACGCCATCCTCATCGACAACACCGGCAGGTGGCGCGACCGCGAGGGCCTGTCGCAGCACCTGCGCCCCGGTATCGCCAAGGTCGTGCTGACCGCCCCGGGCAAGGGTGACGTCCTCAACGTCGTGCACGGCGTCAACCACGACGCGATCAAGCCGGACGAGCAGATCCTGTCCTGCGCCTCCTGCACCACCAACGCCATCGTCCCGCCGCTGAAGGCGATGGCGGACGAGTACGGGGTGCTGCGCGGACACGTGGAGACCGTCCACTCGTTCACCAACGACCAGAACCTGCTGGACAACTACCACAAGTCGGACCGTCGTGGTCGTTCGGCGCCGCTCAACATGGTCATCACCGAGACCGGCGCCGCCTCGGCCGTCGCCAAGGCGCTGCCCGACCTCAACGCGCGGATCACCGGTAGCTCGATCCGGGTTCCGGTGCCCGACGTCTCGATCGCGATCCTCAGCCTCCGGCTCGGCCGCGAGACCACCCGCGAGGAGGTCCTCGACTACCTGCGGAACGTCTCGCTCACCTCGCCGCTGAAGCGACAGATCGACTTCATCAGCGCCCCCGACGCCGTATCGAGCGACTTCATCGGCTCGCGCCACGCCTCGATCGTCGACGCCGGCGCCACCAAGGTCGAGGGCGACGACGCGATCCTCTACCTCTGGTACGACAACGAGTTCGGTTACTCCTGCCAGGTCATCCGGGTCGTCCAGCACGTCTCCGGGGTGGAGTACCCGACCTTCCCGGCGCCGGTCGCCTAATCGCCGGCGTCCGGCCGCCCACTAGCGGGGCGGGCCGCCCGCAACACAAGGAGTGCCGCCCGTGCTCCGTACGAAGGCGTACGGAGCACGGGCGGCCTTCGTTGTGACCCGCAGGGGCGGCGGGCCGGGTGCGGCGCCGAAGGTCTGGCCGTGCCCCGGACCCACGGGGCCCGCTCGGCCCCGCCCGCCGACTACTGCTCGGGCCAGGCCGACTCGCCGACGAGCAGCGCCTGTGCGGTCGTCAGGGTCGCCCTCCGGTCGAAGCGCTCGGCCTCCCAGGCGGTGGAGCGCAAGGTGCCCCGGTTGCGGTAGGCGCGCACGATCTTCAGGTGGTCGGGCCGGGCCACGAAGCCGTGGAGGGCGTCCATGTCGCGCCAGACCGAGACCGCGCCGGACCGGGGGCGCCGCAGGTCGGACGAGGCCCACAGCCACACCCCGACCGCGCCGTCCAACTCGCCCCAACTCCGGCGCAGCGTCATCCCGGCGGAGGCCACGCCCACGGCCGTCCAGGGGCGGCGGGCGGTGAACTCGGTGACGCTCACGACGATCGGACCGGTCTCGGCGTCAGGCCGTTGACGGCCGCCGGGCCCGGGTTTCCACGGCGCGAACCAGATAGGGGTCGGCATGTGATCCCTCGGCCTCCTCGGGGCGGTGTGTTGACCGTACGGCCCAGGCGGTGCCGCGCGGCGTGCCTGACGTGCGGTCAGTGCGACGCCTCCGGCCTGAGCGGCGACCCAAGTGTGTCGATCTGGAACACCGGCCTCAACCAACGACCGCACATATCGGCCGCGAACGCCTGTCCTCCCGTGAATTCCGGCCACGGCGACTAAATCTGAACGGTCGTTCGTGCTAACATGCCAGCCCCTGACGTCGAACGAGGAGTCGCGGGCATGCGCCCCATCGAGGCAGTCGCCAGCACCACCCTCAACGTTGTCTCTCGGGTTTCGGGACCGCTCGCGGGTGCCGGTGCGTTCAGCCTGTTCCACATGCCGTTCGTACGGAGCAAGCTGCGCAGCAGTGAGCGCGAGCTGTTCGCGCAGGCAGAGGTGGAGCGGCTGCCGGCCGCCGACGGGAAGCAGGCCGTGGTCTACCGCTGGGGCGACGGCAGCCGCCCCGTACTCCTGGTGCACGGCTGGCAGTCGCGCGGCTCCCGGCTGGCCGCGTTCGTCCAGCCCCTCCTGGACCAGGGCCACAGCGTCATCACCTTCGACGCGCCGGGCCACGGCGACGCGGCGGGCCGCAGCACCACGATCCTGGACTACCGCGCGGTGATCACCGCCCTGCACGACAAGTACGGGACGTTCGACGCGCTCATCGCGCACTCGCTGGGCGTGCTCGCCTCGTTCTTCGCGCTCACCCGCGGGGCCAAGGCGGAGAAGGTCGTCGCCATCAGCCCGGTCTGCGACTTCGAGTACCTGATCGGGGAGTTCTTCACCGAACTGCGGCTGCGCGACGCGCTCCAGGGCCGGCTGCGCGACCAGATCGCCAAGAACCTCTTCCCCGACCTGCCGGCCGAGCGGATGCCCTTCTCGGTGACCCATGCGACCGAGCACGTCACCGCCCCGGTCCTGGTCATCCACGACGAGGGTGACACGCGCATCGAGATTGCCCAGGGCCGTCGCATCGTCACCGCCTTCGGCGACCAGGCCCAGCTCGTCACCACGACCGAACTCGGCCACCGGCGCATCCTGAGCGATGCGGCCGTGGTGCGTACGGCGGTGGACTTCGTCCGGAGCGGCCCGAGTTCGGTCGGCGCGGACGAGGTGCGTCTGGCCTCGGCGGAGTGAGGCACCGGGATGCGACACCGGCGCCGAGCGGCCCCGCCGGGCGCTAACCGCACGATCGTCCGCATATTCGCTACACTTGACTGCCCCCACCAGCACGAAGAGGGTCTGGCACACGAGAGTAGGTACGGGTATGGCAGCGAACGCGACACACATCGACGGCCGGGTCGCTCGCGGTAACCAGACCCGTCAGCTCATCCTCAAGCGGACCGTGGAGATCGCCTCGGTCGAAGGGCTCGAAGGGCTCTCCCTGGGGCGACTGGCCAGCGAGCTGAAGCTCAGCAAGAGCGGGGTCTTCGCCCTGTTCGGCTCCAAGGAAGACCTGCAACTGGCCACCGTCCGCGCGGCCATCAAGGTCTTCCTCGAACACGTCGTACAGCCCGCCCGTGACCTGCCGCCGGGCGTGGAGCGGCTGTGGCGGGTGTGCACCGGCTGGCTGACCTACTCGCGGGAGCGGGTCTTCCCCGGCGGCTGCTTCTTCTACTCGGTCTCGGCGGAGTACGACGCCCGCGAGGGCAAGGTGCACGACACCCTGGCCGCCGCCCGCGTCAACTGGATCTCCTACCTGGAGCAGACGGTGCGCGACGCCCAGAAGGCCGGCCAGATCGCGCCCGACGCCGACGTGCCACAGTTGATCTTCGAGATCGTCGCCATGCTGGAGATGTCGAACGCCGAGTCGGTGCTGCACAACGAGGTCACCGCGTACGACATGGCGGCCAAGGCGATCGTCAGCCGGCTGCGCGACGTGGTCACCGACCCGGAGCTGGTGCCGCAGCTTCCCTGAGGGCGGGGCGGTCCTGCGGCCCTGCCCACGGCGGTCTGGCGGACACCGCGGCGGCCCACCCCTCGCCAGGGGTGGGCCGCCGCGGTGTCGCTGCCGGTCCCTCAGGCGCCCATCGCGTGCACGCCGCCGTCGACGTGCACGATCTCGCCCGTGGTGCGCGGGAACCAGTCCGAGAGCAGCGCCACCACCGCGCGCGCGGCCGGCTCCGGGTCGGACAGGTCCCAGCCGATCGCCGCCCGGGTCTCCCACACCGCGCGGAACGTCTCGAAGCCCGGGATGGACTTGGCCGCCATGGTCTTGATCGGCCCGGCCGCCACCAGGTTGCAGCGGATGCCGTGCGGGCCCAGATCGCGGGCCACGTAGCGGGAGGTGGACTCAAGCGCCGCCTTGGCCACGCCCATCCAGTCGTACGCGGGCCAGGCCGTGCTGGCGTCGAAGTCAAGGCCCACGATCGCCCCGCCCTCCTCCTTCATCAGCGGCAGGCAGGCCATCGCCAGGGCCTTGAGGGAGTACGCGGAGACCTCGACCGCGGTCGCCACCGAGTCCCAGCCGGTGGACAGGAAGTTGCCGCCCAGCGCGTCGCTCGGGGCGAAGGCGATCGAGTGGACCACCCCGTCCAGCCGCCCGTCGCCGTCCACGGACTCCCTGATGCGGTCCGCCAGGCTCTCCAGATGGCCCTTGTCCTGGACGTCGAGCTCGATCAGCGGGGCGGGCTTGGGCAGCCGCCGGGCGATCCGTTCCACCAGGCTCATCCGGCCGTACCCGGTGAGCACCACCTCGGCGCCCTGCTCCTGGCAGAGCCGGGCGGTGTGGAAGGCGATCGAGGACTCCATGAGGACGCCCGTCACCAAGATGCGCTTGCCGGCGAGGATGCCGCTCATCGTGCTACCTCCGTCTGCTGGACGTCGGCGCGGGCGCCGGCCGTCACGAAGTCCGTCACTTCGGAAATGAGTTGGGGCGAACCGAGGATGCGGCCGTGGCCGAACCTGCGGGTGGTGACCAGGCGTGCCTGGCCCTCGTAGACGCGCGCGATGCGGCGCGACTGCTCGGGGTCGACCGCCACGTCGTCCTCGTCGTGGATGACGAGCAGCGGGAGGTGGAAGTCGGCGGCCCCGTGGAAGACCGAGAACCGCGTCCACATGTCGGCCTCGCCCGGGTACAGGTCCCGTTCGATGCGGTGCTTGAGCTCCGCCACCAGTTCGGGGGAGAGCTTGAGTCGGATGCGGAACGCCTCGACGACGTACCCGAAGTCCGGTACGGAACTCACCGCCACCAGACGGCCGGCGCGCACCCCGCCGCGCAGGGCGAGCAGCGAGCCCATGACACCGAAGGAGTGCGCCACCACGGCCTCGAAGTCACCGCAGGAGGCGTGGAGTTCGGTGATGATGTCGCGGTACTCGACCAGGGTGGTGCTGTCGCCATCGGACTCGCCGTGGCCGGGGGCGTCGAAGGACACCGGGCTGTAGCCGAGCTCCACGAGCGGGGCGATGACCTTGGCGTACCGCGAGGCGCGTGACTCCCAGCCGTGCACCAGCAGGACCGGGCGCCGCCCGTCGCCCCAGCGGTAGGTGACCACCCGGTTGCCGCCCACGGTCAGTTCACCGGTGCGCGCGGACTCGATGGCCGCGCGCTCGTCGGGGCGGGGCCGGCTGCGGCCCTGGGGTCGACGGAAGAGGTCGTACAGCTCCTGCCCTTCATCACTCAGGGCCGCATTGGCACTTGACGTCGCGGGGTCCATGGCACGCCTTCCCGATCGATCAGAGTCGGCGAGATACTAGCACGACCGTTCGCTTATATTGCGCGCAGCTCAAGGGCGTGCTGGGGTGAAATGTAAACGGACGGTCGTGCTAGTATTTGGCCGTCAACTCTCTCCTCTGGAGGACGACATGGCGCTTGCGCACTCCTGTCCCGACCCGGGCCGGAAGGCGGCCCGTCAGCCGGGCCCGAACCAGTGGTTCAAGGACCACCTGGACTCCGTGATCGAGGCCGAACTCCTCCAGGGCGACGCCCGTGCGGCGTCGGCCGGAGAGCGGGTGGCACGATGACCGAAACCGGCACCGGCGCCCCGCGGCGCATCGGGATCGCCATCGCGGCGGGCATGTTGAAGGGCTCCTACGGCCACGGGGTGCTCTCCGCCTTCGAGGACCACGGAGTGCGCGCCGAGGTGTACGGCACGGCCTCCTCCTCGGTGCTCTCCGGCGGCCTCGCCGCCATCGGCCAGGCGCGCCGCACCGGCGTCGACTACTGGCTGGGGGCCGCGGCCGGGGCCCAGGAGAAGGGCATGAGCCAGGTGGTGCTCGACAGCATCGAGAGCTACGGCCCCGCGCTGCGCGCCGGGCTCTTCGCTCCCGGGGCGCCGGAGTTCCTGTTGGCCACGAGCAAGGTCACCAACGCCGCCGCGGCCGAGCTCACACAGGGCCCCGGCGCCAAAGAACTCGGCAAGCAGTTGCTGCGCAACGTCTTCGCCGGGGACCGGAGTTGGGTCGAGGAGAACCTGTCCACCGTCGTGTTCTCCTCCCGCGGGCTGCCCACGGGGGAGCAGCCCGCCCTGACGCCGGACAACTACGACGCGGTCGCCTACGCCTCCACCCGCATGTTGCACGCCTGGAAGGTGCCGGCAGAGGTGGCTGGCGAGGCGTACGTGGACGCCTCCTACACCTGCTCCTGCCCCGCCCGCGAGGTGGCGGCCACCGGCGTCGACGTCGTCATCGCGATCGGCTGCGACCCCTTCCCGCTCTTCCGCGACCTGTACGCGAGCGAGGAGATCGCCGACGGCTCCACCATCGGCGGGGCGCAGGTCCTGGTCATCAAGCCGGAGCAGGACCTGAAGGAGCTGGGCGTGGACTACGCGGCGGCGTCGGCGGATGGTCTGGTGAAGGCGTACGACCTCGGGGTCGAGACGGGGGAGCGCTTCGTCGCCGCCCGGGCCGAACTGCTCGGCCTCACCTCCCGCGCCGGACGGGGGGAGGGGGCGTGACGCACGTGGTCACCGAGCAGTGCGTGCACTGCAAGTTCGCCGAGTGCGTCACCTACTGCCCCGTGGCCTGCTTCCGGGAGGCCGACTCCTTCCTGGTGATCGACCCCGTGGAGTGCATCGACTGCGGCAACTGCGTGGAGGCGTGCCCGGCGGACGCGATCTACCCGGAGGGCGAGTTGACGCCCGATCTGGAACCGGCCCTGGAGTGGAACGCCCGGCTGGCCTCCCGGCTGCCGCTGGCCACCGTGCCGGTCTCCCCGCTCGCCGACGGCGACGACTGGAACGGCAAGCCGGACAAGTGGGCGTCCCTGACCGCCGAACTGGCCCCACGGCAACCCTGAGCCGCAACCGCCCCACGCCCGCGCCCGAGCGCCGCGGACCCGGTGCTGTGACCACCGGGTCCGCGGCCCCCGACGCAGCCTGCCGCTGACGTCACCTACTCGGGCCGGACGCCCGCCCGACGAGGGCTCGGCCGCTGGTGAGCCCTACGGGGGTGGGCAGCGCGTCGGCCGGCCCCGACCGTGCCGGGTCGTGGCGCGGACGGCGCTCGCGGGGAGGCCGGGCCCACCGGGAATCCGTACCGGTGGTGGGCCCGGCAAGGGCGGCGGTGACGGCGGTCCGCCGGAGGGGGGCGGGCCGCCGACGCCGCCGCCCTCGTGCGGCGGCGTTGTCACACCCTCCGCCTAGGGTTGGACCATGACGACGCACACGAACGAGTCGACCGACCGCGACAGCTTCGCACCGCTGGTCTTCCTGGCGTACGACCACGCCCCCGGCAGCTACGGCCTGCTGCTCAGCGATGACCACATGGGCTCGACCACCGCGCTCTTCGACCAGCACGGTCACCAAGGCGGCGGGTACGACTGGGAGGCCGTGGCCAGATCCGCGGTGCACGCCCGCGCCCCCGAGGTGGCGGACCGGCTCAAGTACGACTGCGAGGCAGGCATGTTCGTCGCGTACGGCTCCGACGCCGAGGCGCTGCGCAAGCTGGGCGCGCTGCTGGCCGAGGCCCATCGCGACCCGAAGGTGCTCGCCGACTATCTCGCGACCGCGGACCCCGACTGGTTCGACTGATCGGGGCTGCCCGGCGGGGTGGCCCGCCCGGGACGGGGTGCCGGTGCCTGCTGCCCGGGTGCTGCGGGAGAAGACGGCTCCGCCCCCGCCCCAGGCTGCTCAGGCCGCGGGGACGGGGGCGGAGGCCGGTCATTCCTCAGACGGCGACGGTGGCCGCCTCGCGCTTGGCGCGCGCCGCGCGGATGCCCTCGCGGCGGTCGGTGAAGGACGTCGCCTTGGCATCCAACTGTGCGACGAAGGCGGCAAGTTCCTCCCGCGCCGCCTCGCCGACCGGGCCAAGGCCCTCCTGCTCGAAGACCCGCAACTTGCGCAGGATGGGCATGACGACGCTGTCCCGGTGCAGCCGGAGGTCGTAGATGCCGGCGATGGCGATCTCGGCGGACTTGCGCCCGAAGTCCTTGATCGTGGAGCCGGGCATCTCGAAGCCGACGACGACGTCGCGTACGACCTCCATGGCGGTGTCAGGTGCCAGCTCGAACGCGGCCTCGACCAGGTTGCGGTAGAAGACCATGTGCAGGTTCTCGTCCGCGGCGATCTTGGCCAGCAGGGCGTCACAGATCGGGTCGCCGCTGATCTGGCCGGTGTTGCGGTGCGAGATGCGGGTGGCCAGTTCCTGGAAGGCGGCGTACGTGATCGCGTGCAGCGCACTGTAGCCGTCGGGGCGGTCGTACCCGGCCGACATGTGTGCCATCCGGGCGCGCTCCAGGGCCCTGGGATCCACGGCCCGGGTGGTCAGCAGGTAGTCGCGGAGCGCGGCGCCGTGCCTGGCCTCCTCCGCCGTCCAGCGGTCGACCCAGTTGCCCCACGGGCCGTCCTTGCCGAACTCGGCCACCGCGAAGTGGTAGCCGGGCAGGTTGTCCTCGGTCAGCAGGTTGACCACGAGCGAGGTGCGGGCCACCTCGGGCAGGGTGGCCTCGTCCTGGGTCCACTCCTGGCCGCCGAGCGGACCGGAGAAGTCGCGCCCGGCGCTCCAGGGGACGTACTCGTGGGGGAACCATTCCTTGGCGACGTCCAGGTGCCGGTGCAGATTGCTCTCCACCACCGGCTGGAGCTCGGTGAGCAGGAAGCGCTCGGCGCGGGCGACGCTGCGGTCGGATCGATCGATGGGGGGCATGACGCGTTCTTCCTCACATCGTTGGCACGGCGGGAAATCCCGCTACTGGGGCGCGGGTTGCGGTTGCTCCGTGGCCCGGGAACGGATCGTCGGCGCGACCGCGACGGCGGCTGCCGACCCGATGGCGCAGGCCAGGAACACCTGGAGGTAGCCCTGGTCGTCGAGGGCGTTGTGTCGCTGGAGGATCGCGGCCAGCACGGCGATCCCCAGGGCGCCGCCCACCTGGCGGGTGGTCATCAAGAGGCCGGAGCCCGAGGCGAAGCGCTGCGGCTGGAGCGAGGCCGTCGCGGCGTTGGAGATGGCGGTCAGGGCCGCACCGATGCCGAGCCCGGCCAGCACGCCGATCGGCAGCCACAGGGCCAGGTACTGGCGCTCGGTGTCGAGCAGCAGGTACATCGCCGCACACGAGGCACCGAAGAGCGCGGAACCGCCGGCCACCGCGACCCACTGGTGCTGCGGGCTGACCCGCCGGCCGACGACGGTGGCGCCGACCGCGGCGGCGAAGGCGCCCGGGGTGACGGCGAGGCCGGCCTTCAGCTCGGAGTAGCCCCAGACCGCGTTCAGGAACAGCAGGGTGCTCAGCAGGTAGGCGTACATGGCCGCGCCGAAGAGCAGGGAGGCCACGTTGGTGGCGGCGAAGCTACGGCTGCGCCACAGGTCCCACTCGATGGCCGGAGCGGGGTGCCGGCGCGAGGTGAGCAGCGCGGCGGCGAGCAGCACCGCGCCGCCGATCAGCAGGCCGATCACCCGACCGCTGCCCCAACCCCACTCGGTGCCCTGGGTCACGCCGAAGACGATGCCGCCGATGCCGAGCGCCAGCGCGACGGTGCCCACCGGGTCGGGCAGCCGGCGCCCGCTGGCCGGATCGCCGGCCAGCTTGGCGGCGACGAGCACGATGGCGAGCCCCACCGGCAGGTTGATCAGGAAGACGCTGCGCCAGCCCCAGGCGTCCACCAGCAGACCGCCCAGGCTCGGACCGACGGCGGCGGCCATGCTGCCGACCGCGCCCCACACCCCGAGCGCGACCTGCCGGCGGGCGGCCGGCGTGTGCTGGAGCACCAGGCCGAGCGCCGAGGGGATCATGCCGGCGGCGGCCACGCCCTGGAGCGCCCGGGCGCCGACCAGCATCGGCACGCCGACGGCCAGCCCGCTGAGCGCGGAGGCCAGGGTGAACAGGACGGTGGACCACAGGAACAGCTTCTTGCGCCCGATGATGTCCGCGGTCCGGCCGGCGACGGCCAGCAGCGCCGCGAACACCACGGTGTACGCCGTGATGACCCAGGTCAGTTGGGACAGCGAGGCGTCGGGGAAGTCCGCGCGCAGGTCGGAGAAGGCGATGTTCACGATCGTGGTGTCGAGCACCGCGAGGAAGGTGGCCCCGGAGGCGACGATCAGCGCCAGTTTGGCCGTCGCCGCCGCCTGCGGCGTCTTGCCGTCCGGTGCCGCGGCGGCTTCGGGTGGGCCGACGTCGGGTGACTGGGGTGAGGCGGTGGTCATTGCGCGAGGGTCCCTTCGCCGTGGAGCGCGCGGTGGTCATCGGTAGCGCAGCGGTCGCCGAGCGTGCGGGGGGCGACGCACGATAAAAGTAAACGATCGTACGTTTATTTTAAAGGTGGATCTAGTGGTCCACCGGCGCCGGTGCGATGAACTCCAACGCGCTGTCGATGACGGCCGGTTCACCGAGCACCTTGCGGTGCCCGAGCCCCCTGGTGAGGACCAGGTCCGCCTGCTCCCCGTACGCCGCCTTCAGCGCGTGCGCCTGGGCGACCGGGACCATCTCGTCGTCCACGTCGTGGATGACCCGCATCGGCACATCGATCTCCGCGGTGTTGCGGGTGGCGTCGAACAGCTCCCAGGGGCCCGGCACTTCGGCGAAGAGCCGGTGCTCGATCCGCTCCCGCAGGTCCCGCCGCAACCCGGGCCCCAGGCTCAGGATCCGGGAGAACTCGTCGGCGAAGTGGTCGAAGTCCTTCACCGCCGAGACGGTGACCAGACGCTCGGCGCGGACGCCGGCGCGCAGCGCCAGGAAGGCACTGGTGGCGCCGAGCGAATGGGCGATGACCGCGTGGAAGGTCCCGTAGCGCGCCTGGAGTTCGGCGATGATCCTGCGGTATTCGAGCACGGTCGTGCTGCGGCCCGATGACCCGCCGTGTCCCGGTGCGTCGAAGGAGACGGCCGTCAGCCCCAGCGCCCGAAGCCGCGGCACGAACCCCGCGTACCGGGAGGCCCGGGACTGCCAGCCGTGCACCATCAGCACCGGACGTTCCCCAGGTCCCCAGCGGTAGCAGCGCACCCGCTTGCCGGCCACGACCAACTCGTCGGTCACCGCCTGCTCGTGCACCGCGCGCTCCCGCGGCAGCACCGCACCGCGCCGCAGCGGATAGCAGAACAGCGCGTACGAGGCCCGACCGGCCAGCCGCGGGGCGGGTCTGGCCAGCGTGTTCAGGGCAGAGCCGACCAGCGGCTCCACGCCACTCATGCCGTCCCCCGTCCGCCGCGCGCGCCCGTGGTGCGGGAGCCGCCGGCACCGGTGGCCCGGCCGCTGGCTGCGGCGCCCCGCCCCGGTCGCCGGCGCTACGTCCGGCGGTCCGGTCAGCCCAGCCGCATGTGGTGCAGCAGCAGCAGCGCCGCCGCCATGTTGGCCGCCGGCACCTCACCCCTGGCCACGATGTCGGGGACGATCTTCAGCGGCACCCACTCGATGCGGTCCGACTCGAAGGCGTCCTCGGGCGGGCCCACGTGGGCGGCGTCCTCGGCCCAGTAGATGTGGTGCCTGGCGTCCGTCAGGCCGTTGGACGGCTCGACGGAGAGCAGGTGCCGCAGCGGGCCGGGGCGCCAGCCGGTCTCCTCCTCCAACTCGCGGGCCGCCGCGTCCACCACGCGCTCGCCGTCCTCGACGACCCCGGCGGGCAGCTCCCACCCCCAGGTGTCGGTGATGAACCGGTGCCGCCACAGCAGCAGCACCTCATTGGCCTCGTTGACCACGGTGGCCACGGCGACCGGCCGCAGCCTGATCAGGTAGTGGTCGAGGTGGTGCCCGTCGGGGAGTTCGACGTCGGCCAGATTGACACGGAACCAACGGTTCTCGTAGACCGTCTGCTCCTTGAGGTTCTTCCAAAGCACGGTGAGCCACCTTCCGCCGTAGAGAGCAGCGACTCGGCGGGAGCAGCCCCACCGTGCCTCACAGCGGAACGCGCAGTGCCCCGTCGATCAGTTCGGCCGCCTCGGACGTCGCGGCGCATCCGCTCTCGACGAGATGCTCGCGCACCGCGCGGAGCCGGTCCCGTAAGCGCTGCGATTCCATTCCGCGTGCCCGCTGTGCCATCTCGACCGCGGTCGCACCCGCCCGGTCCGCGTCGCCCTGGCGCAACGCGATGTGCGTGAGCATCGCCAGTCGGTGGACCCGGCCCCGGTCGTGTGCGGGGGTGTCCACCGCGGCCGTGGCGTGTTCGCGGGCTGCGTCCAGGTCGCCGAGGTTCAACAGCGCCTCGGCGACCTGCACGTTCACCAAGCCCGGCTGCACGTAGCCGGTCTCGTCGGGCTCCTGCCCCGGGCGGATGCGCTCAGCCGCGCTCTCCGCCCGCCGGATGCAGGACAGCGCCCCTGCGCCGTCGCCGAGCCGTGCGTACGCCTTGGCCTGCATGGCGTACAGATCGGCGGCGAGGGCCGGGGTGATGCGGGGGCCGGCGGCGCGCAGCGCGGATTCGGCGAACGCCACCGCCTGCCGGTACTCGCGCATGAACAGCGACTGGTTGACCAACAGGGCGATGACGTAGGCGCCGAGGCCGCGGTCACCGCTGGCCTTGGCGAGCCGCAGCGCCTGGTGGAAGTAGCGCTGGGCGAGGCCGTGCGCGTCCGAGTCGTACGCACAGATCCCGGCGACGGCGACCAGGCCGCCGGTGGCCCGGTGCAGGTGGCGGCCGGTCGCGTCCGGATAGCTGCCGCGCAGCAGCGGCGCCGCCTCGGAGATGAGGAACCCGACGACCCGCGCCCTGGTCGCCACCCCGCCGGCCTTGCGGTACATCTGCTCGTAGTGGGTGCGGGCCGAGCGCAGCATGGCGATGTCGGTCATGGAGACCCGGGTCAGCCCGGTGCGCGAGACGTCCGAGTCCTCGGGCGGGTTCTCCCATTCCCAGACCGGGATGACGGCCGGGGTGCCGGTGACGGCGGGGGCGCTGACGACGTGCGGGCGCTGCTGTTCGTCCGAGCGCCACAGGGCGGTGGCGCGCTCGACGAAGCCGGACAGCGGGGTGGCCGCGCCGCGGGTGCTGCCGGGGGTGCCGAGGCCGATGGCGTCCAGGGTGAGCGCGCGGTGCAGCCGCTCGCCGAGCACTTCGCAGATCAGGTCGGGCACCTGCCCGCGGGGCCGCTGCCCCTTCAACCAGCGGGCGACGGCCGTGTGTTCGTACCGCAGCTCCATGCCGCGGGCCCGACCCGCCTCGTTGACGTGTGCCGCCAGTGCCGCGTGCGAGATTCCCGCCTCGTCCAGCACGGCATCGAGCAGTGTGTTGGGCTCCATGCTGCGCTCCCCATGCCTCCCGGTGCCCCCGGTGCTCTCAGCGTAAGGGGAGGGCGCGCACACGGGGTGTGAAGTGACCGCACGGGCTGCCGGAGCCCGCCGGGCAGCGCCCGCGCCATGGCCGTTCGTACGGCGGTGACCTGCGGGAACGGCAGCCTGCGGGGACGGTGACCGGCGGGGGTGCGGGTTCAACGGGGGTGCTGGCGGGGCGGGTTCGTCCAGTACGGGCCCAAGGCGGCCGGCGGCGCAGGGCCCAGGTTCGGCCGGCGGCGGGGCCGGGCGGTCGTACGCGTCGGTCCGCAGCAGTACTACTGACGTGCCGTCACAGCGCGCGCCGGCCCGTGGGTCACGAGAGGTGGGCGTCGCCGGCCGGGACCGTCACCGGCGCCTGGGCCGGCACCCGACTGCGGTCGTTGCGGAGGACGACCAGGGCCGCGTCGTCGGTGAGTCGCCCGCCGGTGTGTTGCAACAGCGCGTCGTGCACCTGGTCGACGACGGACTGCGGGTGCACCGGGCCGCCGCGGGCCGCCCACGCCAGGGCGCAGGTGAGCGGGAAGAAGAGGCCGTCGGCGTCCCGCGCGTCCGGCGCCCCGTCCGTGTACAGGACCAGCGCCTCGCCGGGCAGCAGCAGCGTGCAGCGGATCGGCGTCGGCCCGTCCGGCAGCGGGAACGCACCGAGCGGCGGCATCGGCTCGTCGGGCGCGAGTTGGGTGACCTGCGGCAGCGCCGAACGATGGGCCAGCGTGCGCCGCCCGGCCCGGTGCGGGCCGACCGGGCGGCCGTGCCCCTGACCCACCAGCAGGATCGGCCAGGGGTGCCCGCAGTTGAGGGCCATCACCTCGCCGGACGGCAGCACTTCGAGGAGCAGCAGGGTGACGAAGTCCTCGGCGGTCGTCGACTGCGCCGCGTCCGCGCCGGCCGATTCCGTCGCGCCCGGCCCGGCGGCCGGCCCACCGGTCGGGCCGCCGGCCGGCGCGGTGGCCTGCTGGTCGGCGGCGGTGCGCTCGTGCAGATGACGGCGGAGCGCCCGGTCGAGACGGCTCAGCACCCCGGCGAGTTCGGGCTCGTCGTGCGCGGCCTCGCGGAAGCTGCCGAGCACGGCGGCGACGGTGCCGAGCGCGCCGATGCCGTGCCCGCGGACGTCGCCGATGACGATCCGTACGCCGTGCGGCGTGGCCAACACCTCGTACAGGTCGCCCCCGACGACGGCGCCCCGGCTCGCCGACAACTGGCCGCCGGCGATGGCCAGTTGGTCAAGTCTGGGCGGGAGCGGGCGGAGCAGGGTCCGTTGGGCGGCGACGGCCACCGCCTGGGTGCGGTCGAGCTCCTTGAGCAGCCGGAGCCGGCGCCGGTTGGTCAACCCGCAGGCGACCAACACGGAGACGACGGCGGCGCAGGTGCCCAGCGGCGCGGTGGCAGTCTCGTGCGGTCGGCAGACGGCGATGACGGCCAGGGCGGCGAGTGCCCCGAGTCCGCCGGTCAGCACCCGGCTGCATCTGCCGCCGAGGGCGAGGGCGAGTACGGGCGCCGCGGCGAGCAGCGGTTCGAGCCGCGGCCCGGGCGGATCCGCCAGCTCCCAGCCGAGTACGGCGAGCACCCAGAGGGCCGGCAGGACGAGCGCCAGCACCTGTGGGGCTCGTGACGCCGCCGTGAACATGGCGCCCAGCGCCTTGGTTCCGATCATCCACCGGCCCCCCTAGCAGCGCATCAGGTGGTCGGCCGGCCCCTGGCCCTTGCATGCGGTGGGGGTGCGCGACCGGGACGATTGTGGCGACCATCGACCGGGGGTTGACTGAGTACGCTCCGCTTCTCACTCCTTCGGGTGAGCAGGCCCCAGGTCGCGCATGATCGGTGAGCACATACGCCCGAAATCCCGCCGCGCCCCGCACAGCCGCGCGAGCGCCGGCCCGCCGCAGGTCACACGCCGCGCCCCCGGCCACCACCACCCGCGCCCCGGGGCCCGTACGGCAGGTCGGCAAGGCACCGCGGGCGCGCGAAGGGGCGCGCCCCGCGCAGTGCACGCGGGACACGCCCCTGGGTTGGGCCGAGCCTGATCCCCGACGGGTGCGGGGGCGGCGGGTCAGGCGCCGCGCAGCACCGCCCCGGTGCGCTCGACGGCAGCCGCGACCGCTGCGTCCCGGGCCGCGGACGCCTCGTCGGCGGTCAGCGTCCGGTCCGCGGCGCGCAGCCGCAGCGCGTACGCGAGCGACTTCTTGCCCGCGCCGAGCTGCTCGCCGGTGAAGACGTCGAACAGCCGCACCGACTCCAGCAGTTCGCCGGCGCCCGAGGTGAGCGCCGCCTCGACGTCGGCGGCCGGCACCGCTGCGTCGACGACCAGCGCCACGTCACGGGTGGCGACCGGGAAGGTGGCCACCCGCGGCGCCTGCACCAGTCCCGGGGCCGCCTGCTCCAGGCGGTCGAGCTCGATCTCCATGGCGCAGGTGCGCTCCGGCAGGCCGAGCGCCTTGATCACCCGCGGGTGGAGTTCGCCCGCGTTGCCGACCAGCACTTCCTGGCCGTCCACGAGGGCGAGCAGCGCCGCACAGCGGCCCGGGTGCCACGGGGCCTGCTGGTCCTGCCGGACGATCAGCTCGACACCGGCCTGGGCGGCGATCAGCCGGCCGGCCTCGACGGCGTCGTTCCAGTTCGCCTGGCGACCCTCGCCCCACCAGCCGGCCCGCTCGCGGGCGCCGGCCAGGACGACCGCGACGCGGCGCGGCTGCCGCGGCAGGGCGCCGTTGAGCGCGGCGAGCTCCGCGTCGGTCGGACGGCGGTCGACCGGCAGCCGGACCGCGGCGACCGCGGTCTCCTCCGCGGAGGCGACGGCGCGGAAGACCAGGCCGGTCTCGAACAGGGCGATGTCCTGCTCGCCCCGGCCGAGGTTGCGGCGGAGCGCGCCCAGCAGCCCGGGCAGCAGGGTGGTGCGCAGCACCGGCTCGGTGTCCGAGAGCGGGTTGGCCAGCCGGACCACGGCGCGCCGCGGGTCGTCGGCGTCGAGCCCGAACTGGTCGAGCACCTCCACGCCGATGAACGGGTAGTTCGGCGCCTCGGTGTAGCCGGCACCGGCCAGCGCCCGGCCGACCCTGCGGTGCAGCCGCTGGCGCTCGGTCAGGCCGCGGCCGGCGGGCGGCTGCGGCAGCGTGGAGGGCAGGTTGACGTAGCCCTCCAGCCGGATGACCTCTTCGGCGAGGTCGTTCGGGTCGGTCAGGTCGGGCCGCCAGCTCGGGGCGGTGACCACCAGTTCGTCCTGGCCGTAGACGTCGCAGCCCACTTCCTGGAGCCGGCGCACGACCGTCTCCCGGCCGTAGTCGACGCCGGCGACCCGGTCCGGGTGGTCGGCGCGCATCGTGATGGTGCGCGGCCCGCTGGGCGTGGTGACCTCGGTGACGCCGGCCTCGGCGGTGCCGCCGGCGAGCAGCACCAGCAGGTCAACGGCGCGCTGTGCGGCGGCGGACGCGGCCTGCGGGTCGACGCCGCGCTCGAAGCGCCGCGACGCCTCGGAGGACAGCTTGTGCCGGCGGGCCGTACGGGCGATGGAGACGGCGTCGAAGTGCGCCGCCTCGATGACCACGTCGGTGGTGCCGGCGGCCGTCTCCTGGTCGCTGGCGTCGGCGATCTCGGTGTTGGCTCCGCCCATCACGCCGGCGAGCCCGATCGGCCCGCTGTCGTCGGTGATGACCAGGTCCTCGGCGTCCAGGACGCGCTGGGTGCCGTCCAGCGTGGTGAGCTTCTCGCCGGCCTCCGCGCGCCGTACGCCGATGGTGCCGGCCACCCGGGAGCGGTCGTAGGCGTGCAGCGGTTGGCCGAGTTCCAGCATCACGTAGTTGGTGACGTCGACGGCCAGCGAGATCGGCCGCATGCCGGCCTTCTGGAGGCGGCGCTGGAGCCAGATCGGCGAGCGCGCCTCGGGCGAGAGGCCGACCACCGTACGGGCGGTGAAGCGGTTGCAGCCGCGCGGGTCGGCGACGCTGACCGGGTAGCCGAAGCCGTTGGGCGCCGGCACGTCGAGCAGGGCCGGGTCGCGCAGCGGCAGCCCGTAGGCGGTGGCGGCCTCGCGGGCGACGCCGCGCAGCGAGAGGCAGTAGCCGCGGTCGGGCGTGACCGCGATGTCCAGCACCTCGTCGACGAGCTCCAGCAGCTCGATCGCGTCGGAGCCCACCTCGTGCTCGGGCGGCAGCACGATGATGCCGTCGTGGTCGTCGGACATGCCCAGCTCACTGGCGGAGCAGATCATGCCTTCGGAGACGTGGCCGTACGTCTTGCGCGCGGAGATCTTGAAGCCGCCGGGCAGTTCGGCGCCGGGCAGGACGACGACGACCTTGTCGCCGACGGCGAAGTTGCTGGCGCCACAGATGATGTTCTGCGGCTCGCCCGTTCCGTTGGCCTGGCCGACGTCGACCTGGCAGTAGCGGATGGGCTTCTTGAAGCCGTCGAGCACCTCGATGGCGAGCACCTTGCCGACCACCAGCGGGCCGGTGAGCCCGGCGCCGAGCTGCTCGACGGTCTCCACTTCGAGTCCTGCGTCGATGAGCTTGGCCTGCACGGCGCGGCCGGTCTCGCCGGCCGGCAGGTCCACGTACTCCCGCAGCCAGGAAAGCGGGATTCGCATCAGATCTCCGTCCCGAACGGTCGGGTGAAGCGCACGTCACCCTCGACCATGTCTCGCATGTCCTCGACGTTGTGGCGGAACATCAGCATCCGTTCGATGCCGAAGCCGAAGGCGAACCCGCTGTACTTCTCCGGGTCCACGCCGCAGGCGACCAGGACGCGCGGGTTGACCATGCCGCAGCCGCCGAGCTCGATCCAGCCCTCGGACGAGCAGGTGCGGCAGGGGCGGTCGGGGTTGCCGACCGAGGCCCCGCGGCACACGTAGCACTCCATGTCCATCTCGGCGGAGGGCTCGGTGAAGGGGAAGTAGTTCGGCCGCAGCCGGGTGTGCACGTCCGCCCCGAACAGGCTCTGGACCATGTGGTCCAAGGTGCCCTTCAGGTCGGCCATGGTCAGCCCCTCGTCGATGGCGAGCAGCTCCACCTGGTGGAAGACGGGGGTGTGGGTGGCGTCGAGCTCGTCGGTGCGGTACACGCGGCCGGGGCAGATCACGTACACCGGCGGCTCGCGGTCGAGCATCGCCCGCACCTGCACCGGCGAGGTGTGGGTGCGCAGCACGATGCCGGACTCCGCCTCGTCCACCGGCTCCCGCTCGGCGTCCGCCCGCACGAAGAAGGTGTCCTGGGTGGCGCGCGCCGGGTGGTCGGGCGTGAAGTTGAGCGCGTCGAAGTTGAACCACTCCGCCTCGGCCTCGGGCCCCTCGGCGACCTCGTAGCCCATGGCCACGAAGATGTCCTCGATGCGCTCGGAGAGGGTGGTGAGCGGGTGCCGGGCGCCGGGCGTCAGACGGTCGCCGGGCAGCGTGACGTCCACCGCCTCCTCGACCAGGACGCGCGCGTCGCGCTCCGTCTCCAGTTCCTCCTGCCGCGCCTTGAACGCGCGGTTGACCTCGCCGCGCGCGCCGCCGACGCGCTTGCCCGCGTCGGCCTTGGCGTGCGGCGGCAGTGCGCCGATCTCACGGTTGGCCAGCGCCAGCGGCGAGCGGTCGCCGGTGTGCGCGATCTTCGCCTCGTGGAGCGCCGCGAGGTCCCCGGCCGCGGCGAACGCGGCCAGCGCCTCGTCCCGCATCCGGGCGATCTCTTCCGGTTTCAGTGCCTCGACCTCTACCGGGTCATAGGACTTGTTGGGTGCCGACATCTCTTCCCGTGCTTCCGATTGGCTATTGGCTTCGCCCCGCCTCGGCGCCTCGCTCGTCCGCGGACCGAGCACGTGTGGCTCGGCCGACGACGGTGGTGCCAAAGGTGCCAAAGGTCGAGTCTACGGGGCGTCCGTACTCGATCGAGCCCGTAGGGGCGTCGGGCTGCTGCCCGGCGGTGATCAGGCCAGATAGGCCGGGGCCCCCACGGGCAGGGTAAATCGGAACTCCGCGCCGCCGGCGCGGGAGCGGCCGACGGTGATCGTCCCGCCGTGCGCCTCGACGATCCCCTTGACGATGTACAGACCGAGGCCGGTGCCGCCGCGCTTGCTGCCGCGCCAGAAGCGGGTGAAGACCCGGGCCATGGACTCCTCGGGGATGCCGGAACCCTCGTCACTGACGGTGACGGCCGTGCTCGGCTGGGCTGCGGTGTCCACGGTGGACCCTTCGGACTTGGCGGGGACGAGGGTGGGCTGCACCTCGATGGTGACCGTTCCCGAGCCGTGTCGCACCGCATTTTCCAGCAGGTTGCCCAGCACCTGGTCGACCTTGTCGGGGTCGGCCCACAGATCGGGCAGCGGCTCCACGACCTTGATCAGGAAGTGGTCGGTGCGCTGGCCAGCGGTGGTGTGGGCCTGGACGTGGCGGCGTACGGCGGCGGCGATGTCCACGGGCTGGCGGCGCACCTCAAGCCGGCCGGAGTCGATCCGGGAGATGTCGAGCAGTTCGGCGATCAGCCGGGTGACGCGGTTGGCGTCGGCGTCGACGGTCTCCAGCATGAGCCGCTTCTGGTCGTCGGTGAACCGCTCCCACTTGGCCAGCAGGGTGGCCGTGAACCCCTTGACCGAGGTGAGCGGCGAGCGCAGTTCGTGCGCCACGGTGGCGATGAGCTCCGCGTGCGAGCGCTCGGTGCGCCGCCTGGCCTCGGTGCCGCGCAGCGTGACGACCACCTTGCGCACCGGCCCCGTGGGGTGGACGCGCACGTACCGCGCGGCCACCAGCACCTCGCGCCCGCCCGGCAGCAGCAGGTTGCGCTCGGGTTGGCCGCCGCGGATGGCGAGTCCTCCGTACGGGTCGGTCAGCGCCCACCAGCGCCGCCCCTCCAGGTCCTCCAGGGGCAGCACCTGGTCGAGCGGGCGGCCGAGCGCGTCGGCCGCGGGGGTGGCGGTGATCCGGGCGGCGGCGGCGTTGAAGCAGGTGACGCGGCCGTTCTCGTCGGCGACGACCAGGCCGTCGGGGAGGTCGTCGGAGTGCACGTCGGTGTACGTGTCGGCGGGTGCCGCTGCCGGTGGTGCGGCGGGTGCTCCGGTACGCGCTTCGGCGGGTGCTCCGGCAGCCGCCTCGGCCGCCCAGGTGTCGATCTCGCCGGACAGGCACGCCCCGGGCGCGGGCGAGGTGGCCGCCGCGCCGGAAATCCTGACGTTCATGCTGCACCCCCTCCCGGGCTCCAGGGGCGCAACCCTACTAGGTCAAGGTGACGCTGCGGAGCCCCTCCGTCGCTACGAGCGGGCGCGCTGGGCGCGTGCGGAGGCATACAGGCACACGGCGGCGGCGGTCGCCAGGTTCAGGCTCTCGGCCTTGCCGTGGATGGGTACCCGTACGACCTCGTCGGCGAGCGCCCGGGTCTCCTCCGGGAGCCCCCACGCCTCGTTGCCGAACACCCAGGCCGTGGGCCCGCTCATGCGGCCCGCGTCCAGTTCCGCATCCAGGTCCCGTGCGCCGGCCCCATCGGCGGCGAGCACCCGTACGCCCGCCTCGTGCAACCCGTGCACCACCCGCTCGATGGGCACCCCGACGGTCACCGGCAGGTGGAAGAGCGAGCCGACCGAGGCCCGTACGGACTTGGGGTTGTACAGGTCGACGGAGGCGTCGGTGAGGATGACCGCGTCGGCGCCGGCCGCGTCCGCGCAGCGCAGCACCGTGCCGGCGTTGCCCGGGTCACGCACGTGGGCGAGTACGGCGATCAGCTTGGGCCGGGCGGCCAGCACGTCGGCCAGCGGCGCGTCCAGGAAGCGGCAGACGCCGACCAGTCCCTGCGGGGTCACGGTCTGCGAGATCTCGGCGACCACCGCGTCGCTGACGGTCACCACCGGGACGCCGGCGGCGTGCGTGGCGGCCACGATGTCGGCGTGCCGCTCGGCCGCCTCGGGCGTGGCGAACACCTCGATCAGGGTGCCGTCACCGGCGTCGGCGCGGTGTCTGGCGACCGCTTCGCGCACCGCCTGCGGGCCCTCGGCGAGGAACCTGCGCTCCTTGGTCCTGGCGTTGCGGCGGGCCAGTCGGCGGGCGGCCAGGACGCGCGGCGATCGCAGGGAGGTCAGCTCGGGGGCCGCCATGTGGTGGTACTCGCTTCCGGGTGCGGTGGTGCTGGTGCCAGGGCGTTGCTTCCCGCTCGGTGCCCGGGAAGCAACGGGGGAAGCAGCGAACCCGCAGGCGGGAGCCGCCTGCGGGTTCGGTGTGGGCCGTGTGGGGCCCGGGCCTCGAAAACCGCTCAGGCGGCCTTGGGGGCGTTGACGTCGCTGGGCAGCGCCTTCTGGGCCACCTCGACGAGCGCCGCGAACGCGTTCGCGTCGTTGACCGCGAGCTCCGCCAGGATCTTGCGGTCCACCTCGACGTTGGCGGCCTTCAGACCCTGGATGAAGCGGTTGTACGTCATGCCGTTGGCACGGGCAGCCGCGTTGATGCGCTGGATCCAGAGCTGCCGGAAGTCGCCCTTGCGCTTCTTGCGGTCGTTGTAGTTGTAGACGAGAGAGTGGGTGACCTGCTCCTTCGCCTTGCGGTACAGGCGCGAGCGCTGGCCCCGGTAGCCGCTGGCCTGCTCCAGGATCGCCCGGCGCTTCTTGTGGGCGTTGACTGCCCGCTTGACGCGTGCCACTTGTTTAACTCCTTGTACGGGGCCGTGGTTGCCTCACACGGCCCGGAAACGAATGGGTCCCGAACTCGACGCGCACCCCGCCGGAGCGGGGGCGACGTCACTTGCCGAGAAGCTTCTTGACCTTCTTGGCGTCGGCCGGGGCCAGTTCGACGGTTCCTGCGAGGCGGCGCGTCAGCGTGGACGGCTTGTGCTCAAGAAGGTGGCGGCGACCGGCGCGCTGACGGAGCACCTTGCCGGAGCCGGTGACCTTGAAGCGCTTGCTGGCACCGCTGTGCGTCTTGTTCTTCGGCATGTCGCCGTTCTCTTCTCGTCGGGGGCGCTCAGCAGCCCGTGCGGGCGTGCGGGAGCGTCAGCTCGTTCAGTTGGGTTCCGGGGTGGGCCCCGGCGTTGCGGCCTCGGGCACAGGCCGCCACGATCAGGCCTCGGCCGGCTCCTCGGCGGACTGCTCGGGAGCGTCCGCTACGGCGCCCTGGCGTTCCGCCTTGCGGGCGGCCTGCGCCTCGCGGGCTTCGGCCATGGCCTCGGTCTTCTTCTTGTGCGGACCGAGAACCATGATCATGTTCCGGCCGTCCTGCTTCGGGTTCGACTCCACGAAACCGAGGTCCTGGACGTCCTCCGCGAGCCGCTGGAGCAGTCGGTAGCCGAGCTCCGGCCGGGACTGCTCACGACCACGGAACATGATCGTGATCTTGACCTTGTCGCCCTGCTTGAGGAACCGGACGACGTGACCCTTTTTGGTGTCGTAGTCGTGCGGGTCGATCTTCGGCCGGAGCTTCATCTCCTTGATGACCGTGTGCGCCTGGTTCTTGCGCGCCTCACGGGCCTTCATGGCCGACTCGTACTTGAACTTTCCGTAGTCCATGAGCTTGCAGACCGGCGGACGGGCGTTCGCCGCGACCTCGACCAGGTCCAGGTCGTACTCCTGCGCAAGCTCCAGGGCCTTGGCAAGAGGAACGATGCCCACTTGCTCGCCACTGGGACCGACGAGTCGCACCTCGGGGACGCGAATCCGGTCGTTGATGCGGGGCTCGGCGCTGATGGGGCCTCCTCAGTTGCACCACGCGGCGGCCTGGCGGACAGCCACGTAACGTCAGTTTTCGGTGTGACCACCGTGCCGAGACGCACAAAACGCCCCGTACGGGACACAGGGGGGCTCCACGCTTTCCGGGAGCACCACTGCGGCGTCACCGCGGGGCGCATCAGGCAGCTCCACGTCGTCCGTACGGAACGACGGGCCCTACCGGACCGGGACCCGCCGGCCTCAAGGGCCAGCAAGGTGGGAGAGTCGGAGCCTCCACTTGTGGGCCGGGCACACCAATGCCCAGCCGGTCACTCACTAGGCTACACCACCGGCGAGACGGGCGCGCTCGGGCGGCGCGGCGGCTGCCGTGGCGGCACGCGGGGGCCCGGGCGCCGCACGGCGGGCCCGTCACGCCCGGGCGGGCGCCGGCCCCTCCGACCGGCCGCACGCGCCGTGGGCTGCGGCCCCTCTCGTACGATGCAGGACGAGCACCGGTCGGACCCGGGGTGCGTACGGCCGCCGTGTCGCACGCGCCGGGCCGGGCCGGATGCGTCTCGCCGTGGCGTGCGCGCCGGTGTGCCGGCCGGACGCGACCGTCTCGAATCAGCCTGCCGCCGCACCCACCGTACGGCGCCTGGCGTACCACCGACTTCCGACAGACGAGAGAGCCATGAGCGACGCCGACGCCCAGCAGCCGACCCAGGACCAGGGCGAGAACCCCGACTTCGACACGATGACCCGGGACATCGCCGAGGTGCCCGCGGTCGAGGTGATCACGACGGTCGCGGTGCACCTGATGAGCGCCGCCGCGGTCAACCTGGGGCTGGCCGAGGAGGGGCCCGAGCACAAGGACCTGGACGAGGCGCGGAAGCTGATCACCGCGCTGGCGGGGCTGGTCACCGCGAGCGCGACCGAGGTCGGCTCCTACCACGCGGCGCCGCTGCGGGACGGCCTCAAGTCGCTCCAGCTCGCCTTCCGCGAGGCGTCGGTGGTGCCGGACGAGCCGGGCCAGGGGCCGGGCGAGAAGTTCACCGGGCCGGTCTTCGGCGGCTGACCGGCCGCTGCGGCCCGCCCGCTCGGCGGACGGCGTCCGGGCGCGCCGCCGCCCCGCTCCGGAAGGGGCGGGGCGGCGGCGCGTCGGTGGCAGGCCGGGTCAGACCTCGGCGCGCTCCCGGTCGAGCAGGTCGCCGGGGCGCGGGTGGGTGAACTGGTGGCACAGGGTGGCGAGCACCGCGCCCACCAGCGGGGCGATCAGGAACAGCCAGAACTGTTCGAGCGCGTCGGTGCCGGCGAAGATCGCGGGGCCGAAGCTGCGCGCCGGGTTCACCGAGGTGCCCGTGAGCGGGATGCCGACCAGGTGGATCACGCCGAGCGCCAGGCCGATCGGCAGTCCGTCGAAGCCGACCACGGCCACCTTGTGGGTGACTGCGAGCACCACGAACACCAGCAGGAACGTCAACACCACCTCGGCCAGGAAGGCGCCGCCGGTGTTGATGTGCACGGCCGAGCGGTCGCCGTAGCCGTTGCTGCCGAAGGCGCCGCTGGTCTCAAGCCCGGGCACCTGCTTGGCCAGCAGGAACAGGATGGCCGCACCCGCGATGCCGCCGAGGAACTGGGCGATCCAGTACTCGACCGCCGTACGCACCGAGATCCGGCCGGCCGCCAACATGCCCAGCGTCACGGCCGGGTTGACGTGGCAGCCGGAGATCGGGCCGAGCGCGTAGGCGAGGGCGAGCAGGGTGAAGCCGAAGGCGAGGGCGATGCCGACGGTGCCGATGTAGTCGGCCGCGAGCACCGCTGACCCCACCGCGAAGAACACCAGCAGCAGCGTCCCGACGAACTCCGAGATGATGGGCCTCGTCTCCAGTCTCGTCGTCTCCATGCCGCGCTCCCTTGGGTGGATGATCGGGAAATGCCCCTGTTGCATTGTGGGGCGTTATGGGGCATCTCGCCCGTCGGCGGCGTGGGGAGCGCGGGCGCGTACGGCAGACGCGGGGTTCGGGGGTACGAGGCCGCCCCGCGGGCCGACCGCCCGCGGGGGGCTCGCGCGGATGCCCGGTTGTCCGCTGGGCGCGGGCGGCGGGCAGGGACGCGCGGGAGCCGCGCCCGGGAACGCACGCGCGGGTACGGGATGGGTGGGGCGGGTGACCCCTGTGCGGCCGGGGTGGGGTGCGGCCGGGGCGCTGCTCGTACGAGGGCCGCGCGGCGTCGGCGGCGGGCTCGGGCCGGGGCCCGTACTGCCCCGGCGGACTCGTACGGCCCCCGCAGGGCGGCTAGGCCACGTACAGCGGCTCGCCCTGGAGGGTCGCGTGGGCCGGCAGCAGGGCCAGTTGCAGGCCGCGGACCAGGCGGGCGCGGAGCACCTCGTCCGCCGCGAGGGCGCCGGCCACGCGCTCGGCCACCTCGCGGGCGGGCGCGTCGGCGGCCAGGGTCAGCGCCAGGGTGCCGTCGGCGTCGGCCCCGCCGGCCGGCGCGAGGTGCGCGCGCAGCACGCCCGCCTCGGCCGCGAGCACGGTGCGCAGCGCCTGTGCCACGGCCGGGTCGGCCAGCGGGTCGACGCTGGTCCGCCCCTCGGCGATGGCGAGCAGTGCGGGGCCGGTCAGGGCGTAGGTGACCGGGCCGGCGAGGTCGAGTACGAGGGTGTCGGCCCGCTCGTGCGCGACGGCCTGGAGCGCCTGGTGCAGCGGGACGGCGACCGGCCTGGCGTCCGGGCGCCAGCGGGCCAGCGCCTCGGTCGAGGTGAAGGCCGGCAGCGCGCGCCGCCCGCCCGGGGCCTCAAGGGTGGGGACGGCCATGTCGCTGGTCTTCTCGCGGCGCAGCGTGCCGCCGTCGGCGGTCGGCACCTCCTCCACCTCGCCGAGCACCGCGACCACCGGCACCAGCAGCCTGGCCCCGGCCAGTGCGCGGAGCACCTGCGGCTCGGCGGCCGGGTCCGCGGCCCAGGCGGCGAGCGCCGCGGTGAGCTGCGCGTCGGCCGAGCCGTCGTCGTCGGAGAAACCGGGGTCGGGAATGTTCTTGAGCGCCACGCGTCGAGGCTACCCGGGGTGGCCGCGGGCGGGGTGGGCGGTACGGCTGCGCGGGGTGGCCGGGTCAGCTCGCGTCGGGCCGTGTGGTCGCGGGGCGGGGTGCGCGGGCCCGGTCGCGCCAGAGGAAGACCGCGGTGAGCAGCAGGGCCGCACCGGCGAAGCCGGCCGTCAGGGCGAGTTCGCTGGGGGCGGCGCCCTCGTCGGCCGACTCACGCTCGGGGCCGCGGCCGAAGTAGCGGTCGGGGTAGTCGGCGGCGCGCGGGAGCTGGGCCGCGGCCGGAAGCCGGCCGGCCGCTTCGATGGCGGCGGTGACGTCGACCATGCCGGCCCCGAGCTCGTCGTTGCGGCCCCCCTCCGGCCGGTCCTGGGCGGTCTCCGTGAGCAGCCGCTTGATCTGTACGGGGCTGAGGTCCGGGTGGGCGGAGCGCACCAGCGCGGCGGCGCCGGAGACGAAGGCGGACGCGGCGCTGGTGCCCCAGCCCTGGTAGTAGCGGCGGTTGGGGTCGGCGATGACGACGTCCACGCCGGGGGCGCAGATCGTGGCGTACCAGCGGCGGGTGGAGAAGGCGGCCCGGCTGCCGTACCGGTCCACCGCGGTCACCGCGATCACGCCGGGGTAGGCGGCCGGGTAGGAGACCCGGTCGCCCTCGCCGCCGCCGTTGCCCGCGGACGCGACGACCACGACCCCCTTGCGCAGGGCGTACTGGACGGCGGCGTCCTCGCGGCGCTCGGGGTGGGCGGACTCGCTGTCGTCGCCGAGCGACAGGTTGATCACGTCGGCGCCGTGGTCGGCGGCCCAGCGGATGCCGTCGGCGAGGGCGCCGCCGCGGGCGCTGCGCGCCTCCTTGCGGGCCGGGTCGCCCTCTTCGAGGATCACCCGCACCGGCAGGATGTTCACCTCGGGCGCGACCCCGACCACGCCGTCGCTGCCGTCGAGCCCATGGCCCCGACCTGCGATGATCCCGGCCATTGCGGTGCCGTGCCGGGCCCAGGACGGGTCGCCGCGCTGCGCGCCGAAGCCGATCATGTCCTTGCCCGGCAGCACCTGCCCCTGGAGGTCGGGGTGCTGGTCGTCCACGCCGGTGTCGAGCACGGCGACCGTGATGCCCGCGCCCTTGGTGGTGCGCCAGGCGTCCGGGGCGTGGATGGCGTCCAGCGCCCACTCCTGGGACCTGATGCCGTCGGCGTGGGCGACGGGTGCGGGCGGCAGCAGCGCGACGGCCCCGAGCGCGGCGACGGCGGCGAGGAACCGGCGGCCCCTCACGCGCCGCGGACGCTGGCCGGGGCGCGCGCCATGGCGGTCGGGGCGGTCGGGGCCGTCGATGCGGTGGCCGTGGTCGCCGGTGCGGCGGCCGTGGCGGTCCGCGGTGGCAGTCGCCTGCGGGACGGCGGGCCGCGGCGGGGCGGATCGCCCGTCGTGCCGGTCTCCGCGGCCGGTCTCCGGTGCTGTTGTGCTGGTCATCGGGGCTCCGTCGCGGCGTCCACGGCCTTGCGGAACGCGCGTTCCACGCCGGCAGCGACGCCCTTCGCGTCGTGTCCGAGGCCCGCCTGGGCCGGTCCTGTGGTCGCCCCGCGGGCCGTGGCGCGGGCCGCCGGCTCGGGGCGGTCGATGCTGCGGCCGTCGGCGAAGCCGGTCACCGCGTACGCGATCACCGGTAGGTCGCCGGCCACGCTGATCCGCCAACTGGCCCGCTGCGCGTCGCCGAAGTGGGCGGCTGCGGTGCCCTTGGCCGCGTACGGCCTGGGCAGCAGGTCGGTGCGCAGGTCCAGCCGTTCGGCGTCGAACCGGCTGCGCAGCGCCCGCATCCCCGCCGCGTCGGAGCGCGTGATGACCAGGCCCACCGTGGTGACGCTGGTGCTGGTGGCGTCGGTGTACGTGGCGCGCAGCAGGCGCTGGCAGCCCACCGGGGAGAGCGCGGTTTCCAGCAGCGGGTCGAAGGCGCCTTCGCACCGGCCGTCGGGAGCGACGGCGATCCGGGTCCAGGTGCGGTCGGCGCCGCCCGGACCTGCTTCGGGACCGGTCAGGGTGGGGGGGAACAGCGTGTCGACGGGGACGCTGCGCCACACCGAACGCGCCTGCTGGAAGGCGTCGGCCGACCGGTCACGCTCGCCGTCGTCCCGCAGCCAACTCCCCAACACCGCGCCGACCAGCAGTCCCACGCCGAGCACGGCGCACCCGACGGCGGCCACGGCACGCGCCCAGCCACGGCCCCGCCCACGGGGTCGTACGGGCCCCGCGGCCACCGCCCCGTGCGCTAGCAGATCGGCCACGAGCCCGGCCACCGGGTCGCGCCCGGGCACCGGCGCCATCGCTGCCGCGAGCCCCGCGTCACTTTCCCGCGCCCCGACCGCGCGTTCCCCGTCGGGGGCGGAGTCCGGGTGGGGCGGGGTGGCCGGTGCGCCGTGGTCGACCGGCGCGGCGGGCGCGGGCGGACCGCCGGGCCGAGGTGGGAGCGGCGGCGGAGCCGCCGGACCTGGGGCGGTCGCGGGTGGCGGGACCGCCGGGGCGGGAGAGTCCGGCCGCTGTGGGGCGAGGGGCGCCGGGGCCGGCGAAGCCGAGTCCCGCGGGGCCGCGCCCGGCGGCATCGCGGGCGGCGGGACCGCCAGGGCGGGAAAGTCCGGCCGCTGTGGGGTCGCGGGTGGTGGGACCGCCGGGGGCGGCGGGTTCCGCAGTGGGTGCGGTGCGGGTGGGGCGGCTGGGCGCGGCAGGGGTGAACCGTCAGCAGGCGGTGCGGTGGGGCTGCCCGGGGTGGACCGCCGCGGGGCGGGGTGGGGTGCGGGTGGGCGGCCCGGGGGGACGAGCGGGCGTGGGGGCGTCACCAGGGGCCCGGCGATCGGCACGGGCGGCGTCATACCGGATGCCGCCGGAGCGCCGGGGACCGCGCCCGGCGCACCGCCGACGCCGCTCGGCGCGCCCTGGGCGGCGGGACCCTGGGGGGCAGGGCCGTGGGCGAGAGGGCCACGGGCGACCGGACCGTGGGGGGCCGGGCCCTGGTCGACGAGGCGACGCGCGGTCGGGGTGTCGGTGCCGCTGGGGCCAGGCGTCCCCGGGGCGGGCGCCGATGGCTCGGGTGGCGGTGGGGAGGGGGGTGGTGGTGCGGGTCGGGAGGCGCTTGCTCGCTCCGCGTCGGCGCCCACCTGCACCCCCTCGCCCCCTTCGACCCTGGTCCGGCCCGGGCCGGCCGATCGCCTTTCGGGACAGGCCGGTTCGTATGTGGACAGCACGCCGCTGACCTGCCGGTCATGGCATGCGCGACACTCTACGGTGCAGCGGGCACGGTTCGCACCGGGCGCTCGACTACCCAGCGGTAATGACCTCTGGCAAGCTGCCCCCATGTCCTATCCGAGCATCGAGCGGGCCCGTCTGAATCGCGCCACCGCCCATCTTGACGCTCCGTTCGCGGTGGTCGACCTCCAGGCGTTCGACGCCAATGCGCGGGACCTGGTGCGCCGGGCGCGGGGCAAGCCGATCCGGGTGGCGAGCAAGTCGGTGCGGTGCCGTGCGCTGTTGGCGCGGGCGCTGCGGCAGGACGGCTTCGCCGGCGTACTGAGCTTCACGCTCGCCGAGTCGCTGTGGCTGGCCCGGTGCGGGTTCGAGGACGTCCTGTTGGCGTATCCGTCGGCGGACCGGGCCGGGTACGCGGAGCTGACCGGCGACCGCGACCTGGCCGCAGCGGTGACCGTGATGGTCGACGACCCGGCCCAACTCGACGCCGTGGACGCCGCACGGACGGGCACCGAACAGGTCCGGGTCTGCCTGGATTTCGACACCTCGCTGCGGCTGCCGGGCGGTGTGCTGCGGATCGGCGCGCGGCGCTCCCCGCTGCACTCCCCCGCCCAACTGGTCGAGCTCGCCCGCACGGTCGTGGCCAGGCCGGGGTTCCGACTGGTGGGTCTCATGGCGTACGAGGGGCACATCGCGGGCGTCGGCGACGCGGTGCCGGGGCGGCCCGTGCACTCCCGGATGGTCCGGCTGGTGCAGTCCGCCGCGCGGCGTGAACTCGCCGGTCGGCGGGCGGCTGCCGTACGGGCCGTGCGGCAGGTCGCCGACCTGGAGTTCGTCAACGGCGGCGGGACGGGCAGCGTGCAGTTCACGGCCGCCGAGCCCGCGGTGACCGAGCTCGCCGCGGGGTCGGGGCTGTACCTGCCGCAGCTCTTCGACCACTACTCGTCCTTCCGCGGCCACCCGGCCGCCCTGTTCGCCCTGCCGGTGGTGCGCCGCCCCGGGCCCGGCGTGGTGACGGTGCTCGGCGGCGGCTACCCGGCGTCAGGCGTCGCCGGCCGGGACCGGCTGCCGGCGCCGTACCTGCCGGCCGGGCTGCACTACGACGCGTACGAGGGCGCCGGCGAGGTGCAGACGCCGCTGCTCGGCGCGGCGGCGGACGGGCTGCGGATCGGGGACCCGGTGTGGTTCCGGCACGCCAAGGCCGGGGAGTTGTGCGAGCGGTTCGACGCGGTGCAGTTGCTCGACGGCGAGCGGGTGGTGGACGTGGTGCCGACCTATCGCGGGGAAGGGAAAACGTTCCTCTAAGGGTTCCGACAGGGGCTCCGCCGGGGTTCCGCCAGGGTTCCCATCGGAGGTTCCGGTTCCGCCAGGCCGGCGGCCTCCTCGGTCGGGGCCTTCCCGGGGGCTCGTACGGATGCTCTCGTGGCTGCTCCGCCGGGCTCCCCGGCCGTTGCGCCGGGGCCGGCCGACCGGGCGCGGCAGCGTCGCCGCACGCCACGGTCGGCGGCCGGGGCACGCCGCGGTGCGCGGTCGGAGTACGGCGCGCCCGCGTCACCGCGCGGGCGCGCCCGGCTCAGACGCCCTCGCCGTCCCCGGCCGCCGGCTCGATGCCGCTGGTGATGACGTCCATGTCGGCCAGCGACGGCGCCGCGGGGTTCACGTCGAAGCCGAACCGCACGACGACCAGTTCGCTGCCGCCCGCGCCCTGGCCCGGCTTGGGGAAGACCAGCGACTGCACGTGGGCGTCCAGGCCCGACTTGGTGTCCACCTTCCAGCGCACCAGGTAGCCGGCCTGGCCGGCGACGGTCACCGGCTCCGCCTTGGCCTCCTGGTGGCCGTCGAGCCCGCCGTACGGGTTCTGCGCGCCCTGCTGGCCGGTGCCGTAGGACTCCTCGGCGTTGCGGGCGATGTCCTCGCGGGCGACGCCCTCGGCGGTGGTGGCCGTGTAGCCCCGGCCTGTGACGCCGAAGGAGAACACGCCGCCGCGCACGCACTTGATCGAGGCCGCGCGGGGGCAGTCGTAGCGCGTGGTGGTGATGCCGATGCCGTTCGCGTTCGGCGGGTTGGCCGTCCAGCCGTCGAGCACCGGCACGCTGATGGCGTTCGCCGCGTCGACGGTCCGCTGGACGGTGTCGTCCGGGTCGCCGGACGGGGGCGTGCTGGGCGTCGGATCGCCGCCCGTGTCGCCGCTGCCGCCGCCGCTGCCCTTCGGCACGTCGAGCGTGGGGGTCGGACCCGCCTGGTCCCCGTCGCCGTCGCCGTCGTCCTGGAGGACCACCACGCCGGCGACGATGGCGGCGACGACGATCGCGCCCACGACGGCGACCACCGCGTTCCGCCGACCGCGCCCCGGGGGCGGCCCGCCCGGGCCCCCGGGGTGGCCGGCGCCCAGCGGTCCCGGCTGGCCGTAGGGCGCGCCGGCCGCCGGCGGATAGCCGGGCGGCTGGGCCTGCGGATAGCCGTACGGGGCCACGCCGGGTGGCGCCTGCGGCGCGGGGGCGGCCGGCGGAGGGCCGGCCGGCGGGGCGCCGAGCGGCGTGGCCAGCATGGTCTGCGCGTCGTGCACCGAGGGCGCGGCGCGCCGGCTTTCGGTCCAGGCCCTCCCGTCCCACCAGCGCTCGGGGGCGGGCCCCGGGCCCTGGTGGTCGGGGTCTGGATACCAGCCGGGAGGTGTCGTCATGCTCACCCCGTCACCCTATGGCCAGGCCCCGCGGCGCGTACGCCCCCGGGCCAACTTCCCTGCCGGCCCGGACGGCTGGGGTGCCGGCCGGGCCGCGGTGGCACGGGCTAGAGCGGGGTGACGTAGGCCCCGGCGATGCCGCCGTCCACGAGGAATTCGGCCGCGTTGACGAAGGAGGCGTCGTCACTGGCGAGGAAGGCGACGGCGGCGGCGATCTCCTCGGGCTCGGCGAACCGGCCCACCGGTACGTGCACCAGCCGGCGGGCGGCCCGCTCCGGGTCCTTGGCGAACAGCTCCTTCAGCAGGGGCGTGTTCACCGGGCCCGGGCAGAGCGCGTTGACCCGGATGCCCTCCCGGGCGAACTGCACGCCGAGTTCGCGGGACATCGCCAGCACGCCGCCCTTGGACGCGGTGTAGCTGATCTGCGAGGTGGCCGCGCCCATGACGGCCACGAAGGAGGCGGTGTTGATGATGGAGCCCTTGCCCTGGCGCTGCATGTACGGCAGCACCGCCTTGCAGCACAGGTAGACGGAGGTGAGGTTGACCTCCTGGACGCGCTGCCAGGCGGCCAGTCCGGTGGTGAGGATGGAGTCGTCGTCGGGCGGTGAGATGCCCGCGTTGTTGAAGGCGATGTCGACCGAGCCGTAGGCGTCGTACGCGGCCTTGAAGGCGGCCTGCACCTGTTCCTCGTCGGTCACGTCCACCCGGACGAACACCCCGCCGACCTCGTCGGCCGCGGCCCTGCCGGTCGCCTCGTCGATGTCGGCGCAGACCACGCGGGCGCCCTCGGAGGCCAGCCGGCGGGCGGTGGCGCGGCCGATGCCGCTGCCGGCGCCGGTGATCACGGCCGTACGGTCCACCAGCCGCCGACAGCCGGCGGCGCCCGGCGCGGCGGCGGAGGAGGGGGCGGACGATGCCGCGGGCGCGGGCGTGGAGGCGGTGGTCGGGCTCGTTGAACCGGTCTGGCCGGGGCGTTCCGTCACGTCAGTGCTCCTCGGTGGCGATGAAGACGTTCTTGGTCTCGGTGAAGGCTTCGAGCACCGCGGGGCCGAGTTCGCGGCCGAATCCGGAGCGCTTGAAGCCACCGAAGGGGGTCGCGTAGCGGACGCTGCTGTGCGAGTTGACGGAGAGGTTGCCGGCGGCGACGGAACGGGCGACGCGGACCGCGCGGCCCACGTCACGGGTCCACACCGAGCCGGCGAGGCCGTAGTCGGTGGCGTTGGCGAGCCGTACCGCCTCCGCCTCGTCGCTGAACGGCAGCACCACGGCGACCGGCCCGAAGACCTCTTCGGTGGCGACCGGGCTGTCCGGGGCCGCCTCCAGGACGGTCGCCGGGTACCAGAAGCCCTTGCCGGTGGGGGCCGTGCCGCGGATGGCGGCGGGCGCGTCCTCGGGGGCGTAGGACCGTACGCGCTCGCGCTGGGCCGCGGAGATCAGCGGGCCCATGGCGGTCGCGGGGTCGGCCGGGTCGCCCACCGTGAAGGCGTGCACGGCCGGTTCGAGCAGGGTGAGGAAGCGGTCGTAGACGGGGCGCTGGACCAGGATGCGGGTACGGGCGCAGCAGTCCTGGCCCGCGTTGTCCAGGAAGGCGGCGGGGGCGCTGGCGGCAGCGGCCTCGATGTCGGCGTCGGCGAAGACGATGTTGGGGCTCTTGCCGCCGAGTTCGAGCGTGACCCGCTTCACCTGCGCGGCGCAGCGGGCCATGATCTGCTGGCCGACCCGGGTGGAGCCGGTGAAGACCACCTTGGCGACGCCCGGGTGGTCCACCAGGGCCGTGCCCACCACGGGGCCCGCGCCCGGCAGCACCTGGAACAGGCCGGGCGGCAGCCCCGCTTCGAGCCCCAGTTCGGCCAGTCTGAGCGCGCTGAGCGGGGTGGTCTCGGCGGGTTTGAGGAGGACGGCGTTGCCGGCGGCGAGGGCGGGGGCCAGGCCCCAGGCGGCGATCGGCAGCGGGAAGTTCCACGGGGCGATGACGGCCACCACGCCGAGCGGTTCGGCGAAGGTCACGTCGATGCCGCCGGCGACCGGGATCTGACTGCCGGTCAGCCGCTCGACGCCGCCGGCCGCGTACTCCAGCAGGTCACGGGCGTTGCCGGCCTCCCACCGCGCGTTGCCGATCGGGTGCCCGGCCTCGCGCACCTCGATCCCGGCCAGCTCCTCGACGTGCTGGTCGACGACGGCGGCGAAGGCCCGCAGCGCCCGGGCCCGGTCGGCGGGGGCGCGGCCGGCCCACTCCCGCTGGGCCGCGGCGGCCCGGGCGACGGCCAGGTCGGCGTCCTCCGCAGTGCTGGCCGCGACGGTGGCGATGACCTCCTCGGTGGCCGGATTGAGCACCTGGTGCTCGGTCGGGGGCGCGGGCTGGGGCACGGGTGGGCTCCTCAGGTGGGTGGTGTGTCGGGGGCGGGGCCTGGCGGCGGGTGTGGGTGGCGGGGCACGAGCGGCGCGCCCGGCACTTCACGCATCGCCCAGCTCACACCGCGCCCCGTCCCGCCCCCACCGCGCACGCCTCACATGCATCACATGCGTTCGAAGGAGCGGTAGCGCTCCCAGTCGGTGACTGCGGTGTCGTACGCCTCCTGTTCGACGTGGGCCATCCGCAGGTAGTGCTGCACCACCTCGTCCCCGAAGGCGGCGCGGGCCAGGGCGCTGGTGGCCCAGCGGTCGGCGGCCTCGCGCAGCGTCGCCGGCACCCGCTCGGCGTCGCTGGCGTACGCGTTGCCGGTGCACGGTTCGGGGAGTTCGAGTTGCTCGTCGATGCCGTGCAGACCGGCGGCGACCATGCCGGCGACGGCGAGGTAGGGGTTGACGTCGCCGCCCGGCAGCCGGTTCTCCAGCCGGTGTCCGAGCCCGCGCCCGACCACGCGCAGCGCGCAGGAGCGGTTGTCCGGTCCCCAGGCGACGGCGGTGGGCGCGAAGGAGCCCGGGCGGAACCGCTTGTAGGAGTTGATGTTCGGCGCGTACAGCAGGGTGAACTCGGCGAGCGCGGCGAGTTGGCCGGCCAGGAAGTGCCGCATGGTGCGCGACATGCCGTACGGGTCCGTGTCGTCGGCGAACACGGGCCGGCCGGCTGCGTCGCGCAGCGAGAGGTGGATGTGGCAGGAGTTGCCCTCGCGCTCGTCGTACTTGGCCATGAAGGTGAGGGCGCTGCCCTGTTGGGCGGCGATCTCCTTGGCGCCGGTCTTGTAGAGGGCGTGCTGGTCGCAGGTGGTGAGCGCCTCGTCGTAGCGGAAGGCGATCTCGTGCTGGCCGAGGTTGCATTCGCCCTTGGCCGACTCGACGGTGAGGCCGGCGCCGGCCATCTCGGTGCGGATGCGGCGCAGCAGCGGTTCGATGCGGGCGGTGCCGAGTACGGAGTAGTCCGCGTTGTACTGGTTGGCCGGGGTCAGCCCGCGGTAGCCGACGTCCCAGGCGTGCTCGTAGCTGTCCCGGAAGACCATGAACTCCAGCTCGGTGCCGACGTGGGCGCGCCAGCCGCGGGCGGCGAGCCGGTCGAGTTGGCCGCGCAGCACCTGGCGCGGCGAGGCCACCACCGGGCTGCCGTCGTGCCAGCTCAGATCGGCGGTGAGCAGGGCGGTGCCGGGCTGCCAGGGGATGCGGCGGAGCGTGCTCGGGTCGCCGTGCAGCGCGAAGTCGCCGTAGCCGTTGTCCCAGGAGGACATGGCGTACCCGCCGACGGTGTTCATCTCCACGTCGACGGCGAGCAGATAGGCGCAGCCCTCCGCGCCGTGTTCGAGGACCTGATCGAGGAAGAACGGGGCGGCGAACCGCTTGCCCTGGAGCCGGCCCTGCATGTCGGTGAAGGCCAGCACGACGGTGTCGATCTCGCCGGCGGCGACCAGGGCGCGTAATTCCTCGACCGGCAGCGGGGGCGTGCGTTCTGCCACGGACGGGCCTCCTGTCGGTCTGACTGGAAGTCTTAAGGTAGGCCGGCGGACCATTGGTTGGGAAGGAGCCGCGACGGGGGGTGGGGCCGATGGACACCGACGGGGGCGCCCGGCGGCCCGGGCTCGCGCGGTCGGCCCAGTTCGCCGACGTGCTGCGGCCGGTACGGGCCGGCAACGGCTTCGAAGAGGCGCTGGAACAGATACTCCAGGTGGTGCGGCTCGGCCTGTTCCCGCCCGGCCAACGGCTGCCGGCGGAGCGGGAGTTGGCCGATCTGCTACGGATCAGCCGGGTCACGCTGCGCGAGGTCCTGAAGGTCCTGAAGGACCAGGGCCTGGTGGAGAGCAGGCGCGGCCGGTACGGGGGCACGTTCGTACGGGCCAGACCGGCGGCCGGGCCGACGGCCGGCGCGCGGCGGGAGGTGCGGCGCCGGGTGGCGGTGGCTGACCTGGCTGATCTGGCTGACCTGGAAGACGCGCTGCGCTTCCGCGAGGTGCTGGACGTCGGCGCGGCCGGGCTGTGCGCCGAGGCCGATCTCGGCCCGGAGCACGCCGCACAGGTGCGCGCGGCGCTGGACGCCACCCGCGACGCCGCGCCCACCGACTACCGCCGCCAGGACACGCTCTTCCACCTCACGCTGGCCCGCCTCGCCGGCTCCCGCTCGCTGGCCGAGCAGTACGCGGCGGCCCGCGCCCGGATGAACGAACTCCTGGACCGCGTCCCGCTGTTGGTGCGCAACCTGGAGCACTCGCAGGCCCAGCACGCGGCGCTCGTCGATGCGGTGCTCGCCGGCGAGGCGGACCGCGCCCGTGCGGTGATGCGGGAGCACTGCGCGGGCACGGCGGCGCTGGTGCGCGGGTTCCTGGCCTAGCGGGCGGATGTTCGACGCCCGCCGGGGGCTTGCGCGGTCCCGGGCCGAGCGACAAAGGTATGCCACCGCACCTTTCACCACCCGCCAGCGCGCCACTCCCCCACCCCGTCCTACAACCGCGCGTCCGCACCCCCACCCCCGTGCACCGCATCTGAGCACCGCACCTGAGCACCGCACCTGAGCACCCCCGGGCCGCGACGCCCGGTCGCCCGGTTCCGGGCCGGCCCCGGCCGACCCCCGCAGCTCATCGCCGGCCCGGCCGGCCCCGGTTGAACCGCTCGATCCTTCGTCCTTCCCCTTCGGCAGGCGGGAGCGCCCATGACCGACGGACCCGAACTGACCCGTACCCCGGCGGGCGACGAACCCGGGCGGGACCGGGGCGAGCCCCCGCCACGAGGACCGGCCACCAGCGGGACCGTCGGCGAGACCACCGACGACCAGCGCTACCTGGAGCGCCGCACCCTGCGCCGCGGCACCGCGGGCCCGGTCCTGCTCACCGGGCTCGGCGTCGCCTACGTCGTCTCCGGTGACTTCTCCGGCTGGAACGCGGGGCTCGCCGAAGGCGGCTTCGGCGGCCTGGCCGTCGCCGCCGCGCTGATGGGACTGATGTACACCTGCCTGGTCTTCTCGCTGGCCGAGTTGGCGGCCGTGCTGCCCACGGCCGGCGGCGGCTACGGCTTCGCCCGGCGCGCCCTCGGCACCTGGGGCGGGTTCCTGACCGGCACCGCGATCCTCATCGAGTACGTGCTGGCGCCGGCCGCGATCTCGCTGTTCATCGGCGACTACGTGGAATCCCTCGGCCTGTTCGGACTGGAGACGGGCTGGCCGGTCTACCTGGCCTGCTTCGTGCTGTTCACCGGCATCCACCTGTGGGGCGTGGGCGAAGCCCTGCGGTTCAGCCTGGTGGTGACCGCCATCGCGGTGGCCGCGCTGATCGTCTTCGCGTGCGCGGCGGCCACCGAGTTCTCCGCCGACGCGCTGCACGACATCCCGGCCGACCACGACGCCTTCGGCGCCAGTTCCTGGCTGCCCTTCGGCGTCCTCGGCATCTGGGCCGCCTTCCCGTTCGGCATGTGGTTCTTCCTCGGCGTGGAGGGCGTGCCGCTGGCGGCCGAGGAGACCCGGGACCCGGCCAGGGTGCTGCCCCGGGCGATGGCCCTCTCGCTGGGCATCCTGCTGCTCCTCGCGCTGGTCACCTTCGTCACCGCGACCGGTGCCCGCGGCGCCGGCCCCATCACCGACGTCGGCGACCCGCTGGTACAGGCGCTCCAACCGGACGGCGAGCCCACCACGGCCAGCAGGATCGTCAACTACGCGGGCCTGGCGGGCCTCGTCGCCTCCTTCTTCTCGCTCATCTACGCCGGCTCCCGGCAGCTCTTCGCCCTCTCCCGGGCCGGCTACCTGCCCCGCGCGCTGTCCCTGACCAACCATCGCAAGGCGCCCTACCTGGGGCTGCTGGTCCCCGGGGCGCTCGGCTTCACGCTGGCGGCGGCGAGCGGCGACGGGGCGCGGATGCTCAACGTGGCGGTGTTCGGCGCGACCATCTCGTACGCGCTGATGGCCCTCTCGCACCTGGTGCTGCGGCGCCGCGAACCCCATCTGCACCGCCCGTACCGCACCCCCGGCGGGGTGCTGACCTCCGCGCTGGCGCTGCTGCTCGCCTGTTCGGCGCTGGTGGCGACGTTCCTGGTGGACCGGGTTGCGGCGGCGATCGCCCTCGGCGTGTACTGCGTGGCGCTGGCCTACTTCGCCTGCTACAGCAGACACCGGCTGGTGGCGTCCGCGCCCGAGGAGGAGTTCGCTGCCCTCGCGGCGGCGGAGGCCGAGTTGACCCGCGACTGATCTGGAGGCGTCCATGGCCAAGCCGGTCATCGGCATCAGCACCTATCTGGAGGACGCCGCGCAGTGGCGCGAGTGGCGGCTGCCGGCCGCGCTGCTGCCGGTCGGCTACCACCAACTGGTGCAGCGGGCGGGCGGCCTGGCCGTGCTGCTGCCGCCGGACCCGGCGCCAGACGCCGCCCGGCAGGCCGTCGCCCGTATCGACGGCCTGGTCATCGCGGGCGGCCCGGACGTGGACCCGGCGCGGTACGGAGCCGCGCCGCACCCGCAGACGGGGCCGCCGGCCCACGCCAGGGACGCCTGGGAACTGGCCCTGATCGACGCCGCGTCGGACGCCGGCCTGGCGCTGCTCGGGATCTGTCGGGGGATGCAGTTGCTGAACGTGGCGCGCGGCGGCACCCTGCTCCAGCACCTGCCCGAAGCGGTGGGCCACGGCGGCCACGGCGGCCCGCCCGGCACCTTCGCCCGGCACCGGGTCACCCCCGTGCCCGGCACGCACACCGCCCGCGTGCTGCCGGCGCCGCTGTCCGTGCCGACCTACCACCACCAGGCCGTGGACCGCATCGGCACGGGTCTGACCGCATCGGCCCACGCGGCCGACGGCACGGTGGAGGCGCTGGAGTTCACCGCGCCCGGCCCGTTCGCGTTGGCCGTCCAGTGGCATCCGGAGGCGGCCGACGACACCCGGCTGATGCGCGCCTTGGTGACGGCGGCGGCCGGGCGGGAGGCGCCGGCCGGCTCGTAAGGTCCCGCCGGCCCCGGCAGTCCCAACAACCCGAGCGGTCGCGGCAGTTGTGTGGTTCACGCGGATCGCAGAGGTGGCGCTGGCCGTGCCGGACGCGAGCACCCGGTGCGCTCGGTACGCGCTGCCCTCGCCGCAGCCCAGCCCAGCCCCGGGCCCGGCCCCCGGCCAAGGGGCCGGCCCCTCACGCCGCCGCGCCGCTCCCGCGCCG
The DNA here is from genome assembly GCF_047525675.1 of Streptomyces sp. 796.1. Lineage (NCBI taxonomy): Bacteria > Bacillati > Actinomycetota > Actinomycetes > Kitasatosporales > Streptomycetaceae > Streptomyces > Streptomyces sp. 796.1. Next base: position 67,159 of record NZ_JBLIWA010000019.1, read on the forward strand.
GGTCAGGCCCAGCAGGTCGCGGGCCGGTCCTGCGGGGCGGGCGCCGACGGGCCAGACCGCGCGGAGTTCGCGCCGCAGGTCGGCGCCGTCCACCGCGACCTCGACCAGCCGCCGCGCCGACAGCTCGTCACCGACGGCGAGTTCGCTCAGTACGGCCGGGCCTGCGCCGCTGACCGCCGCGGACTTCACCGCGGTGGTGGAGGCCAGTTCGAGCAGCGGCTCGGCCAGGCCGCCGTGCGGGTGCAGGGCCGCGTCCAACACCTGCCGGGTGCCCGAGCCGTGCTCGCGCAGGATCAGCGGGGCCGCCGCGAGCTCGGCCGCCGGCACCGGGCCGCGCCGGCGCGCCCACCGGTGCTCGGGCGCCGTCACCACCACCAGCCGGTCGCGGCCGATGACCGCGCCGTCGAGACCGGGCGGCGCCGCCACCCCCTCCACGAAGCCCAGGTCGGCCTCGCCGTCCCGCAGCCGCCGCGCCACCTCCGTCGAGTTGCCGGCGAACAGCGAGACCGCGGTGCCCGGCCGGCTCGCCCGCAGTGCGATCAGCCAGCCCGGCAACAGGTACTCGGCGATGGTCATGCTCGCGGCGACGCGCAGCCGCGAGTCCCGGCGGTCGCGCAGCGCGAGCGCGCCCGCGTCGAACGCCTCGGCCGCCTCCACGACCCGCCGCGCCCACTCGGTCACCAGCGTTCCGGCATCGGTCAGCCGCGAGCCGCGCGGCGAGCGCTCCACCAGCGCGACGCCCAACTGCCGCTCCATGGACCTGATCCGGCCACTCGCCGCGGGCTGGCTGATGCCGAGCTCCCGGGCGGCCCGCCCCAGGCTGCCCAGCCGGGCGACGGCCAGCAGCAGTTCCAGCGCGCCGAGGTCGGGCACCCGGTGGGCCAGCGAGGCCCGCGGCCCCTCGGCGGGCCCGGGCGGCTCCGGCGCCGCGGCCACCGTACGCCCGGCACGCCGGTCGCCGCCCCGCCCCCGTCCCGCGCCCACCGCTCCCGTGCTCATAAGACCAGCCTATGTCCCCATAGCGAGGACGTCCCTGGTCGGCGGGGTGCGGGCGGCGCACCGTGGGGGCATGGTCACCGTCGCACCCGTCGTTCCCCGCCCCCTGCGCACCCCGCGCATCAGCGTGCGCCCACTCGGGCCGAACTGGTACGCCACCGTGATGGGCACCGCCATCGTGGCCACGGCCGGCGCCGGGCTGCCGGCCCGGGTGCCGGGCGCGCGGGTGGCGTACGTGGCGGTGTGGGCGCTGTCGGCGCTGCTGCTCCTGGCCCTCGTGGCGGCCCGGGCCCGGCACTGGAGGCACCACTCCGACCAGGCCAGGGCCCATCTGGCGGACCCCGCCGTCGCCCCGTTCTACGGCTGTCTCGCCATGGCACTGCTCGCCGTCGGCGGCGCCACCCTCGCGGTGGGCCGGGACGTGCTCGGCTCCGGGGCGGCCGTCGCGGTGGCCGGGGCGCTGTGGGTGGCGGGCACCGCGGTGGGGCTGCTGGCCGCCGCCGGCATCCCGTACCTGCTGATCACCCGGCACCGGATCGGGCCGGCCGACGCCTCGCCGGTGTGGCTGCTGCCGGTGGTCGCCCCGATGGTGTCGGCCGCGGTCGGCCCCGGCCTGGTGCCCGAGCTGCCGGCCGGCCAGTGGCGGGCGGCGCTGTGGCTGGTGTGCTCCGCACAGTTCGGGCTGAGCCTGCTGGCGACGCTCGTGCTGCTGCCCCTGGTGATGGCCGGGCTGCTGCGGTACGGGCCGCCGGCTCCGGCGCTGGTGCCGACGCTGTTCCTGGTGCTCGGCCCGCTCGGCCAGTCCACGACCGCCCTGGCCAACCTGGCCACCGCGGCCCCCGGCACGCTGCCCGCCCCGTACCCGGGCGCGGTGACCGCCGGCGCGCTGCTGTACGGGGTGCCGGCGCTCGGCTTCGCGCTGTGGTGGCTGGTGCTCGCCGGGGCGCTGGTGGTGCGGGCCGCGCGGCGCGGCATGCCGTACGCGATGACGTGGTGGGCGTTCACCTTCCCGGTGGGCACCTGCGTCACCGGCGCGGCCGGCCTGGCCCGCCAGACCGAGCTGGCCCCGCTGCGCTGGCTGGCCTTCGGACTCTACGCGCTGCTGGTCCTGGCGTGGGCGGTGGCGGGCGCCCGCACGGTGGCCGGGCTGGCCCGCGGCACGCTGCTACCCGGCGGCGGCGCGGCGCGGCCAGCACCACCAGCAGCGGCATCCACGCCAGCAGCAACGCAGGCAACACGCCCGGGGCGGGCGCCCGAGCCGGTGTCCGGCGCCGCGGACGGGCCGCGCCCCGGCCGGCTCAGCGGGCCTGCGCCAGCGCCCGACCCAGCACGTCAGGGGCGCTCGCCAGCGACGGCCCGTACCAGGTCAGGTGGCGTCCGCTGAGCAGTGCGGCGGGCAGCCCGGGGAACGCCTCGGGACCGTCGTCGGCGGTGAAGCGGTACGGCTCGTCGGGCAGCACCACCAGATCGGCGCCGCTGGCCCGCAGCTCCGCCAGCGGGATGCGCGGGTAGCGCTCGGCGTGGTCGGCGTAGCGGTTGCGGACGCCGAGGCGGGCCAGCACGTCGCCGGCGAAGGTATCGCGGCCCAGCACCATCCAGGGCCGGCGCCACACCGGCACCACCGCGGTGCGCTCCCGGCCGCCGGGTCCTGCCGCCAGGCCCGGCGCGCGCCAGGCCCGCTCGGCCGCGTCCAACCAGGTGGGCCGCGGCAGCCCGAGGCCGTTCACCAGCAGCCGGCGCAGTTCGTGGAACGCCTGGTCGAGGTCGCGGATCTCGGTGACCCAGACGTCAATGCCGGCGGCGCGCAGCGCGGCCAGGTCGGGTTCGCGGTTCTCCTCCTCGTTGGCGATCACCAATTCGGGGGCGAGCGCCACGATGCGCTCCACGTCCGGGTTCTTGGTGCCGCCGATGCGTTCCGCGGCCAGCTCCGCCGGGTGGCTGCACCAGTCGGTGGCGCCGACCAGCAGCCCGGGCGCGGTGGCGGCCACCGCTTCGGTGAGCGAGGGCACCAGCGAGACCACGCGGCGCGCGGCGGCGCGTGCGGCGGTGCCGGGTTGGGGTCGGATCATGCCCCCACCGTAAGGCGCCGCCGTGGCCCGGCGGGTTCCGGG
>NZ_JBLIWA010000019.1:70312-200250 GCF_047525675.1 Streptomyces sp. 796.1
GCCACGGCGGCGTGGGGTGCCCCGCGGCGGTGCGGCGCCGGCGCCGGCCGCGCGCGATGCGCTGCCGGCGCCGGGCCGCCTGGTGAGCGGCCGTGCCGCGGGACCGGGTTGGACCGTGTGGGTCAGGCGACCGGAGCCATCTTGTCCACGATTCCGGGGTGGGCGTCCATCCACTTCTGGACGCCTTCTTCGACCTTGCCCTTGCCGGCGTCCTGAATGGCCGCCTCAAGGCTGCCGAGTTCCTCCTCGGTCATGTGCCAGTTCTTCAGCCACCCGTAGAACTCCGGGTATTTCTTCGGAAAGGACTTGTGGCCGAGCGAATGCAGTTGGTTGTTCTCGCCGAACGCCTTCTTCGGGTCGGCGAGCTTCGTCAACTCGTACTTGCTGTAGGCCCAGTGCGGCGACCAGAGCACGGCCACGATCGGCTCGCGCTTCTTGTACGCGCGCTCCAACTCGGCCAGCATCGCGGGCGAGCCCGCGTCGGTGACCTCGTACTCCCCGTCCAGGCCGTAGGCCGGCAGCACCTTGTCCTTCAGCAGCTTCATCTCACCGGTGCCCGGCTCGATGCCGACGATCTTGCCCTTGAACTTCTTCGACTTGCCCTTGAGGTCGGCGAGCGACTTCACGTCCTTCACGTAGGAGGGCACGGCCAGTTCGAGGGAGGTCTTGTCGTACCAGGCGCCGATGTCGACGAGGTCCTTCTTGTACTTGTCCCAGTACTGCTTCTGCGCGACCGGCAGCCAGCCGTCGAATTCGACGTCGATCTGCCCGGCTGCCATTCCGGTGAACATCGAGCCGACGTCGTACTGCTTGACCTTCGGCTGGTATCCGCGGCGTTCCAGGACGTTCTTCCACAGGAAGGTGGTGGCGACGTCCTCGTCCCACGGGAAGTAGCCGATCCGCGGCGCGGCGCCGGCGTCCTTGCCCTTGGCCTCGGCGCCGTCGACCGGGGCGATCTTGTCGACCATGCCGGGGTTCTTCTCCAGCCAGGCGCGCACGCCCTGCTGCTGGTTGCCCTTGCCGGCCTCCTGGATCTCCTGCTCCAGCGTGGTGAGCTGCTTCTCGTCGAGCTTGAAGTCCTTCATCCACTGGGCGACCTGCGGCTCCTTCTGCGCGAAGCCCTTGCGCGCCAGCAGGTGGATGCCGTCGCCCGAGCCGAACGCGCCCTTGGGGTCGGCCAGCTTGGTCATCTGGTACTTGCTGTAGGCCCAGTGCGGCGACCAGAGCGCGACCGCGACCGGCTCCTGCTTGGCGTAGGAGCGCTCCAGTTGCGAGAGCATCCCGGCGGTCGAGCCGCTGATCAGCTTGTACTCCTTGTCGAGCCCGTAGCCGGGCAGCACCTTCTCCTTGAGCAGCTTCATCTCGCCCGCGCCGGGCTCGATGCCGATGAGCTTCCCGTCGAAGGTGCCGGCCTTGCCCTTGAGGTCCGCCAGCGTCTTGACGCCCTTGACGTAGGAGGGCACGGCGATCTCCAGCGACGTCGGCCCGTACCAGGCGCCGAGGTCATCCAGCTTGTCCTGGTAGCTCTTCCAGTACGACTCGTGCGTCACCGGCAGCCAGGAGTTGGTCTGTACGTCGATGTCGCCCGCGGCCATGCCGGTGTAGAGCGCGCCCACCTCGTACGACTGGGTCTTCGGCTTGAAGCCGCGCTGCTCCAGGACCTCCTTCCACAGGTAGGTGGAGGCGACGCCCTCGTCCCAGTTGATGTAGCCGATGTTGACCGAGCGGCCCTTGCCGACGTCCGCGGTGACCTGGCGGCCCTCGTCGTCGTCGCCGAAGACGTTGAGGCCGCCGGCGACCAGGGCGAGCACGACCACGCCGACGGTGGCGAGCGAGGTCGCCGGGCGCCACTGGAGGACGCGCAGGCCGTGCGTGGCGTTGGCGTTGCGCTTGGCGATGGCGCGGCGGCCCAGCGGCGAGACCCGCTCGCCGAGCGCACCGGTCATCCGGTCCAGGTACATGGCGAGGATGACGACCGCGAGGCCGCCCTCGAAGCCGAGCGCCACGTCCACCGAGCTGATCGCCTCGAAGACGGAGGAGCCGAGCCCGCCGCCGCCGACCATGCCGGAGATGACGACCATGGACAGGGCCAGCATGATGGCCTGGTTGACGCCGGCCATGATGGTCGGCAGGGCCAGCGGGAGCTGCACCCGGAACAGGGTGCGGCGCGGGCTGGTGCCGAACGCGTCGGCCGCCTCCACCAGTTCCTCGTCCACCTGCCGGATGCCGAGTTCCGTCATGCGCACGCTGGGCGGCATGGCGAAGACGACGGTGGCGATGGCGCCGGGCACCACACCCACGCCGAAGAAGAAGATGCCGGGGATCAGGTAGACGAAGGCGGGCATCGTCTGCATGAAGTCGAGGACCGGTCGCAGCACCGCGCTCACCACGCGGTTGCGCGCCGCCCAGATGCCCAGCGGCACCGCCAGGACGATGGTGATGAAGCCGGCGACCAGCACCAGCGCCAGCGTCTCCATCGCCTCGTCCCACTGCTGGATCGAGTCGATCAGGGCGAACCCGGCGAAGGCCACCACGCCCGCGACGACCCCGCGCAGCCACCAGGCGATGACCGCCAGGATGCCCGCGAACAGCAGCGGTTCGGGCGCCGCCAGCACGTCGTGCAGGCCCTGGTACATGCCGTCGACGACCTTGGCGATGAAGTCGAAGAGCCAGTCGAGGTGTTCCCGCAGGTAGGTGATCCCCGAGTCGATCCACTTGCCGATGTTGAGCCTAGGCACCCGCGGTCACCTTGCCCCCGGCCGTGCCCTTGTCCGCGCCGTCGCCGGTCTTCACTGCCACGTCTTGCTGGTCCTTCTGGTCTTGCGGGTCCTTGGCGCCCCCGGCGCCCTGTCCGCCCCCGGCGCCCGGTGCAGCGTTCGCGCCCGGTCCGCCCTGCTCGTCCTTGGTCAGGCCCGGCGAGGCGGGTTCGGTGGACCGGGTGGGCTCGCCGAGCACGGCCAGCAGCCGGGCGGCCGGCACCACGCCGATCAGCTCGCCGGCCTCGTCGACCACCGCGATCGGCTCGGAACTGGCCGAGCAGGGGACGAACAGCTCGACGATGGGGGTGTCGACGGTCACGATGGCCGGCGCGGCGGCCAGCACCTCGCGTGCGGTACGGGGCGTGCCGCCCTCGCCGGGCGTCAGCGCGCTGGCCGGGTCGGCCATGATGGCGCCGGCCGTGAGCACCCGGGTGCGGTCCACGTCCTGGGTGAAGGAGGCCACGTAGTCGTTGGCGGGGGTGACCAGGATGTCGCGCGCGGTGCCGATCTGCACGATCCGCCCGTCGCGCATGACGGCTATCTGGTCGCCGAGGCGCATCGCCTCGTTGAGGTCGTGGGTGATGAAGACGATGGTCTTCTTCAACCGCTTCTGGAGTTCCAGGAGCTGGTCCTGCATGTCGCGCCGGATCAGCGGGTCGAGCGCGCTGAAGGACTCGTCCATCAGCAACAGGTCGGCGTCGGTGGCCAGCGCGCGGGCCAGCCCCACGCGCTGCTGCATGCCGCCGGACAGCTCGTCGGGCCAGGAGTTCTCCCACCCGGCGAGGCCGGCGAGTTCCAGGGCCTCCTTGGCGCGCTCCTCCCGAGCCGCCTTCGGCACGCCCTGCACCTCAAGCCCGTACGCGGCGTTCTCCAGGACGCTGCGGTGCGGGAACAGCGCGAAGTGCTGGAAGACCATGCTGATCTTCCGCGAGCGCACCTCGCGCAGTTCGCGCGCGCCCAGTTCGGTCAGGTCCTGCCCGTCGTAGCTCACGCGCCCCGCGGTCGGTTCAAGGAGGCCGTTGAGCATCCGGAGCAGGGTCGACTTGCCCGACCCGGAGAGCCCCATGACGACGAATATCTGGCCCGCCTCAACGGAGAACGAGGCGTCGATGACGGCCGCCGTGGTCCCCTGGGAGCGCAGCTCCTCGCGGCTCGCGCCGCCTTCAAGGGCCGTCACGGCCGCCTTCGGTCGCCTACCGAAGACCATGTACAAGTGCTCGGCTCGCAGCCTGGACACATACACCTCTCGGGTCGAAGTCACATAACGACCCGGGCCCCGCCGAGGGGCTTCCCGCCGGAGCGGGAGGTCAGGTCGTGGAGCGGGCGGTTTCGGCCCGGCTGCCCAGATGCCCAATGCAATAGTTGAATGCGCTACAGGGTCCGCTCCGGGACCGCGCCTGCCCCGACCCCCCGAAGGCAAACCCCTTCGTGGCCCAGCTCACATTCCGCTCAGGTTTGCCGGGTGCGGCATGATCGGTCCCGTGACCCGACGCCTGATGCTCCTCGACACCGCCTCGCTGTACTTCCGCGCCTACTTCGGCGTGCCCGACTCGGTCCGCGCCCCGGACGGCACGCCCGTCAACGCGGTGCGGGGGCTGCTCGACTTCATCGCCCGACTCGTCCAGGACCACCGCCCCGACGAGCTCGTCGCCTGCATGGACGCCGACTGGCGGCCCCAGTGGCGGGTCGAGCTCATCCCCTCCTACAAGGCGCACCGGGTCGCCGACGAACCCGCCGCGCCGCTGGCGGCCGACGAGCACGCCCCGCACACCGGCGACTACGCCGAGGAGGTCCCCGACACCCTCGCGCCGCAGGTCCCGGTGATCGAGGAGGTGCTGGACGCGCTGGGCATCGCCCGGGTCGGCGTGGCCGGCTACGAGGCGGACGACGTGATCGGCACCCTGGCGACCGCGGCGTGCGGCCCGGTCGACATCGTCACCGGCGACCGCGACCTCTACCAACTCGTCAGCGACGACCGCGCGGCGCGCGTGCTCTACCCGATCAAGGGCGTGGGCACCCTCCAGATCGTGGACGAACCGTGGCTGCGCGAGAAGTACGGCGTGGACGGCTCCGGCTACGCGGACCTGGCCCTGCTGCGCGGCGACCCCAGCGACGGCCTGCCGGGCGTACCGGGCATCGGCGAGAAGACGGCCGCCAAGCTGCTCGCCGCCCACGGCGACCTGGCCGGCATCATGGCAGCGGCGGCCGACCCCGCCTCCAAGATCACCCCGGCCCAGCGCAAGCGGCTGATCGAGGCCCGGGAGTACGTCGCCGTCGCACCCCGTGTCGTACGGGTCGCCACCGACGTGCCACTGCCGCCGTTCGACCCCGCCCTACCCAGGACTCCGCACGATCCCACGGCCCTGGAAAAGTTGGCCGAACGCTGGGGCCTGGGCAGCTCACTGCACCGGGTGATCTCCACACTCGAAGCCTGAGCTGTTAGGTTAGGTAAACCTAACTTCTCTCTTAAAGTGGAGGAACCGTGACAGAACGTCCGGTCCGTAAGCAGCCGCAGCTCCACCGGGGCCGCGTGAGCCGCACCGAGCAGCTCACGCCCCACATGGTCCGCGTGGTGCTCGGCGGTGAGGGGCTAGCGAACTTCAGCGCGGGCGAGTGGACCGACCACTACGTCAAGTTGCTCTTCCCGATAGAGGGCGTCAGCTACCCCGAGCCCTTCGACATCCAGCAGATCCGTGCCGAACTGCCGCGCGACCAGTGGCCGGTCACCCGCACCTACACCGTACGGAGTTGGGACCCGGCCAAGGGCGAGGTGACCATCGACTTCGTGGTGCACGGCGACGAGGGCGTGGCCGGCCCGTGGGCCAGCAGCGTCAAGCCGGGCGAGGAGATCTACTTCCTCGGCCCCGGTGGCGCCTACGCGCCCGCGCCCGATGCCGACTGGCACCTGCTGGTGGGCGACGAGAGCGCGCTGCCGGCCATCGCGGCGGCCGTGGACCGGCTCGCCGCCAGCGGCGGGGCGAACGCCCACGTCTACGTCGAGGTGGCGGACGAGAGCGAGCACCAGCCGCTCGCCGATGCGCCCGGCGTCACGGTGAACTGGCTCTACCGGGACGACGCCCGGGTCGGCGCCAAGCTCACCGAGGCCGTCCAGGCGCTCAGCTTTCCGGCCGGTGAGGTGCACGCCTTCGTCCACGGCGAGGCGGGCTTCGTCAAGGAACTCCGCCGCCACCTGCGCATCGAGCACCAGATCCCCCGCGAGCGACTGTCCATCTCGGGCTACTGGCGGCTCGGCCACAACGAGGACGGCTGGCAGGCGTCCAAGCGCGAGTGGAACGCGCAGGTCGAGGCGGAGCAGGAGCAGAACACGACGGCCGGCTGACTCGGCGCCGGCCCCGGGCACCCCGCCACGCGGCGTGCCGGCGGCCGGCCCGACCCGGCTCCCCGAGGCCCTCCCGCCTCCCCCGCGACCCTCGGTCTCCGCAGTTCCTGCGTGGTGCCGAGTTCCCGCGCCGTCAGCGATTCCCGCGATCCTCGCGTCTCCCGCGTGGCCGTGGCGTGGCCCGACTGCCCGGCCACGCCACGCCCTGCTAACGCCACGCCCTGCTAGACGTCAGCCGACCGACGAGTAGGCCACGACCCCGCGCAGCAGCCCGTCGACTGCCCGGCGTGCATTGCGCGGGACCGTGCCCTCCGCAGGCGCGGCCACCGCTATCTGGCCCAGCACGTCGATGAGCTGCTTGCACCAGCGCACGAAGTCGCCGGCCGGCATCTCCACCTCGCGCAACACGTCGTCCAGGCCGTGCCCGGACGCCCAACGGTAGGCCGCCCAAGCGAAGCCCAGATCCGGTTCGCGCTGGCCGACACCCTCCGCCTGGCTGATCTTGTGGTCCTCCTCCAGGGCGTCCAGCCGGCCCCAGATCCGCACCATCTCCGCCAGCGCCTGCTTCGACGCCCCGGTCGGCACCTTGGGCGCCGCCACGTCGTCCGCCGCCCGCGCCTCGTACACCAGCGCCGAGGCACAGGCCGCCAGCTCGGCCGGCTTGAGCCCCTCCCAGACACCGTCCCGCAGGCACTCGCTGGCCAACAGGTCGAGCTCGCCGTACAACCGCGCCAGCCGCCGCCCGTCCTCGGTCACTTCCTCGTCCTGCAAGTAGCCCAGCTCCGTCAGGAGTGCGCAGATGCGGTCGAAGGTGCGCGCGATGGTGTTCGTACGGCCCTCGATGCGGCGTTCGAGCTGCCGGGTGTCCCGCTGGAGCCGGTGATAGCGCTCGGCCCACCGCGCGTGGTCCTCACGCTCCGCGCAGCCGTGGCAGGGATGCGCCCTGATCTCCGCACGCAGCCGGGCGATCTCGGTGTCGTCGGCCGCCGCCGCCCGCTCCTTGCGCCGCCGGTGCGGCTCGTGGTGGCCCGCCTTGGTACGCAGCGCGGAGGCCAGGTCGCGGCGGGACTGCGGGCTGCGCGCGTTGAACGACTTGGGGATGCGCATCCGGTCCAGCGCCTCCACCGGCACCGGGAAGTCCATCGCGGCCAGCCGCTTGACCTGCCGCTCCGCCGTGAGCACCAACGGCCGCGGCCCGTCGTGGTGTTCAAAGCCGCGGTGGCCGTTGGTCCGCCCGGCCGGCAGCCCGGGGTCGAGCACCAGCGCGAGCCCGGCGTACTTGCCCGCCGGCACGTGGATCACGTCACCGGTCTTCAGCTTCTCCAGCGCCGTGGCCGCCGCGGCACGCCGCTGCGCGGCCCCCTGCTTGGCCAGCTCCGTCTCCCGGTCGCTGAGCTCGCGGCGCAGCCGGGAGTACGCGTCGAAGTCGCCGAGGTGACAGGTCATCGAGGCGCGGTAACCCGCCAGCCCCTCCTCGTTGCGCTGCACCTGCCGGGAGATGCCCACGACCGCCTTGTCCGCCTGGAACTGGGCGAACGAGGTCTCCAACAGCTCGCGCGAGCGGTGCCGCCCGAACTGCGCGACCAGGTTGACGGCCATGTTGTACGAGGGGCGGAAGGAGGAGCGCAGCGGATAGGTGCGGGTGCCGGCGAGCCCGGCGAGCGCCACCGGGTCCATGGCGCGCTGCCACAGCACCACAGCATGGCCCTCGACGTCGATGCCCCGCCGCCCGGCCCGCCCGGTGAGCTGCGTGTACTCACCGGGGGTGATGTCGGCGTGCTGTTCGCCGTTCCACTTGACCAGCTTCTCCAACACCACCGAGCGGGCCGGCATGTTGATGCCGAGCGCCAGGGTCTCGGTCGCGAAGACCGCCTTGACCAGGCCCTTGACGAAGAGTTCCTCAACGACCTCCTTGAAGGTCGGCAACATGCCGGCGTGGTGCGCGGCGATCCCGCGCTCCAGGCCCTCAAGCCACTCGAAGTAGCCGAGGACGTGGAGGTCTTCGTCGGGGATGGAGGCCGTGCGCTCCTCCACGATGGTCCGCACCCGGGCCCGCGCCTCCTCGTCGTTGAGCCGGAGCCCGGCGAACAGGCACTGCTGGACGGCGGCCTCGCAACCCGCGCGGCTGAAGATGAACGTGATCGCGGGCAGCAGCCCCTCGGCGTCCAGCCGGTCGATCACCTCGGCCCGGCTCGGCGTCCAGATCCGGCTGCGCTGCCGGCGCTCGCGCTCCCGGTCGGCCTCGCGCATGACCTTGCCGCGCCGTTTGTCGCGGCCGAAGCTGGGCCGGCTGTTCTCCATCCGGGCCAGCCGCACCAGATCCGGGTTGACCTCGCGGCGACCGGCCCCGGGCGCGCCCTCGGGGCTGTCCTTCTCCTCGAAGAGGTCGTATATCCGGCGGCCGGCCAGCACGTGCTGCCACAGCGGCACCGGCCGGTGCTCGGAGACGATCACCTGGGTGTCACCGCGGACGGTATCCAGCCAATCGCCGAACTCTTCGGCGTTGGAGACCGTCGCGGACAGTGACACCAGTGTCACGGACTCCGGCAGGTGGATGATGACTTCTTCCCAGACGGCGCCGCGGAACCGGTCGGAGAGGTAGTGCACCTCGTCCATGACCACGTAGCCGAGGCCGTCGAGCGAGCGGGAGCCCGCGTAGAGCATGTTCCGCAGCACCTCGGTGGTCATCACGACCACCGGCGCGTCGGAGTTCACGCTGTTGTCGCCGGTCAGCAGGCCGACCTTCTCGGCGCCGTAGCGCGCCACGAGGTCGCCGAACTTCTGGTTCGACAGCGCCTTGATCGGGGTGGTGTAGAAGCACTTGCGGCCCCGGGTCAGGGCCAGGTGGACGGCGAACTCGCCCACGATCGTCTTGCCCGAGCCGGTGGGGGCGGCGACCAGCACGCCCTTACCGGATTCGAGTGCCTTGCAGGCCTCGATCTGGAAGGGATCGAGGTCGAATTCGTACATCTCGCGGAACGGAGCGAGCGCCGTGGCCTGGTCGGCCGCCCGGAGGCGGGCCTGGGCGTATCGCTCGGCGGGAGAGAGCTCGTCGGTCATCGTACGTACGAGCCTACCGGCGACCTCTGACAACGCACTCGATCTTTTACCAGCACCTGGCGAGGGACGACCCGTGCCGTCACGCCGCGCACGGGCCGGCCGGGGATCAGCCGCCCAGCAGCCGCACCGCCCCGGGCACGGTCTCGGCCGTCAGGGGCAGCGGGCCCAGCGGCTCGCCGTCCGCGTACCCGGTGAGCCCGGGCGCCGCGAGGGAGATCTTGGCCACCCGGTGCACGGTCACCGCCGGATGGCGGAGGTGGGTGCCCCGGTAGACCCGCGGGAAGACGCGCAGCAGGGTCCGCCGCGAGCAGGGGCCGACGACCGTGACGTCGAAGAGACCGTCGTCCAGCCGGGCCCCGGCGCATATCCGCATCCCGCCGCCGTACGAGGAGCCGTTGCCGACCGCGATCAGCGTCGCCTCCACCTCGGTCTCCGGCCCGTCGTCCAGGCGCATCCGGTACCGGACGGTGCGCAGTGCGGCCAGTTCGGCCAGCATCGCCAGGTCGTAGCGGAACCGGCCGGAGGGCCAGCGCATCCGGTTGCCCCGGTCGTTGACGCGCGAGTCGAAGCCGGAGGCGAGCACCGTGCCGAAGTAGCTGCCGCCGGCGGAACCGACGTCCACCGGCCGGCCGCCGTCGGACTTGAGCGCGGCGGCGATCAGGCGGGCCGCGCCGTCCGGGTCGCGCACCGGCAACCCGGCGGCCTGCGCGAAGTCGTTCCCGGTGCCCACCGCCACCACCCCGAGCGGGGTACCGGTGCCGACCACGGCCTGGAGCGCGAGCGAGACCAGGCCGTCACCCCCCACGGCCACCAGCGCCCCGGTGCCGCCGGCGACCGCCGCCCTGGCCCGCCGCAGCGCGTCAGCGGCGTCGCTGCCCAGCACGGTCCGCACCCGGAACCCCGCGTCGCGGAGCACCCGTGCGGCCGGCTGGGCGGCCCGTGCGCCGCGACCGCGGCCCGCCGTGGGATTGACGAAGAGAGTGATGTCGCTGGTCACGAACGGAATCTACCGGGTTAAGTGAAGTCGTCGTAGCCGTTGCGCCGGTCCGTATTCCGGTCCTGCGGGCCGTCGTCCGCATCGCCGGACCCGCGGCCCGCCGAGATCGGCTCGACGTCGTCGAGCGATTCGGGTACGTGGCCCTGGGACGCCTCGTCGTCATCGATGCCGAAGTCCGGATCGTTGGCCCGCCGCTTCGCCTTGCGCCGGTCGTTGATCATCGAGACGCCGACGGCCAGGAAGTAGAGCAGGGTGACCGGGCCGGCCAGCGCGAACATGCCCACCGGGTCGGTGCTCGGGGTGGCCAGGGCACCGAAGACGGTGATGCCCATGATCATCCCCCGCCACCAGCCCAACATCCGGCGCCCGGTGACCACGCCGCCGAAGTTGAGCAGCACGAGCACCAGCGGCAACTCGAAGGCGAGGCCGAAGACGACCACCATGCGGGTCAGCAGGTCGATGAAGTCATCGAGCGGCAGCAGGTTGTCGGCACCGTCCGGGGTGAAGTCGAGCAGCACCTCGGCGGTGGTGGGAAGGATCGCGTACGCGAAGAAGCCACCGCCCACGAAGAGCGGCACCCCGGCGGCCACGAAGGCCATCGAGTACTTCTTCTCCTGCTTGTGCAGGCCGGGCGCGAGGAACGCCCACAACTGGTAGAGCCAGATCGGCGTGGAGAGCACCAGGCCGGTCATGAAGGAGACCTTCAACATGATCGTGAACGGCGACAGCAGGCCGTTCACGGTGAAGTAGGCGCACTTCTGGTTGCCGTCCTTGGCCTCCAGGTCGGAGACGGAAAGTCCGCCACATCCCACCGAGTCCAATACCGGCTTCATCAAAAAGTCGACGATGTCCTTGTAGTAGAACAGCGCGACGGCCGTCACCAGACAGATCGCCAGGACCGCTTTGAGGAGCCGATTGCGCAATTCACGCAGGTGCTCCGCGAGAGGCATCCGCCCCTCTGGGTCCTTCTCCTTCTTGCGGGCAGGCTTGAGCAACCCACGTCCTCATCTCGTGCGGCAGGCGGCGGCCCTCGGCCACCGCCCCAGTCGGCCCTGGATTTAGCGCTGTGTCGTACGGTCGCTCGGCTCGTTCACCGGGCGGGAGCTGCTCACGTCGCCCGGCGCCGCCTGGATGGTGCGGTGCCCACCGGCCTGGTCGGCCTTCTCCTCGGGGTGCGCGGGCTCGGCCGGGGCGGGCTGCTTGCCCTCCGACTTCATCGCCTTCGCCTCGCTCTTCAGGATGCGCGCGGACTTGCCGAGCGAACGCGCCATGTCCGGGAGCTTCTTCGCGCCAAAGAGCAGGATGACGACGACAAGAATGAGGATGATCTCGGGAGCACCGATCTTTCCACCGAACATAAGATTTACCTTCTCACCGAGGCGGCTGGGGGTGGCTGTCCGACCGGTCGGACGCGGGAGTCCGGCAGCCGTTGTGGCAGCGATCGTAACGCGGCGGGGTAAACGGGTGGCAATGCCCGGGCGTACTCCCGATTGCGTCCCCGGGCCTCGATTCCAGGGCCGCGCCACATAGCGTACCGCTCACTTGTTCCCCAGAGGAGAGCGCCTGAACTGCGAAAACGCCAACGGCGTTCAGCGCCGGCGCCATCCGTCGACCTGTGCGGCCAGTGGTCCGGTGGCTCGTTCCAGGTCTTGCGCGGCCCGCGTGATGCGCTCCGAGCTCTCCCCCACCTGCCGTGCCAGCCGACGGACCTCCCGGTACACCCGCGCCGCGGCGAAGGCGAGAACGACGAGCCCGGAAAAGGCAAGGGCGAGAGCACACATCGGCCAGAACATGGGAGGCAACTTACCCGGCGCCGCCCGCACCCCGGCAACCACCCGTACGCCGACGCCCCCGTACTCCACCGGCCGCCCGCACCCCCACAGCCAGCCGCACCCCGGCAACCCCCCGGGCCGCCGGCCGCCCGCTCGGCCGGGCCGGGCACCGGGTTCAGAGCGTGGAGTGCAGCCGCAACGTGCTGACCCCGCCGCCGATCAGCAGCTCCACGATCCGCTCGCCCGCCGGCTTGCGGACCGCGCTGGCGCAGTCCGGGCAGGTGAAGGAGTAGAAGGTGGTGCGGCTGGTGCCGCCGACCACCAGCCGCAGGGCGTCCGCCGGGAGCTCGAAACTGCTCCGGCACTGCGGGCAGGCGGCCTTGAAGACCACCGGGGTGGCTCGCCGTGTCGTCCGCGTCGTCATCTGTGCCCTCCACTCGACGTACGTCCACTGCACCGCCCGCGCACCGGCCCCGCGTCCGCCGCGCGCCGGCCCCGCACCCGGTCCCCGGCCGCCACCGCCCGCGTGCGCCCGGGCCCGCAGGACGCCACCGCCGTGGGCGGCGCCCATCCGATCACGCGGGACGGCCACCGTGCATCCACCGCGTTCCCTTTCGCCCCGTACGCCCCGGACATCCGCACCGCAACGGCCAGCGCCGTCACCACCTGCCGCCCGGCGGTCACCTGCCGTAACGCACTCACGCGTCGTAGCCGGCCAGCGCGCTGCGCGCGGCGTCCCGGGCGCTGTCGGCCAGCTCCAGCGGGGCCACGATCCGGCCGTCCTTGCCGAGGCGGAGCGCGAGGCGGCGCAGCGAGCCCGGGTCGGGGGTGCGCAGCGTGATCCGCAGGCCGCCGTCGGCCAGTTCCTCGGCGTCGTCGTGCGGGTAGTACTCGGCGACCCAACGGCCGGCCGGCGTCACCTCGATGACCACCTCGGGGTCCTCGGCCGCCGGCTGCACCAACCCCGCGGACAGGTCGCGCAGTTCGATCGGCGGCGGGTCGGACACCTCGTCGAGCAGCTTGATCTCGGCCACCCGGTCGAGCCGGAAGGTGCGCCGCGCCTCGGAGAGCCGGCACCACGCCTCGACGTAGGTGTGCCCGACGACGAACAGCCGGATCGGGTCGACCTCGCGCTCGGTCAGCTCGTCGCGGGCGGGCGAGTAGTAGCGCAGCCACAGCCGGCGCCGTTCGGCGATGGCCCGGTCCACGTCGGCGAAGACCCCGCCCTCGGATTCGAAGATGACCGAGAGGCGGGAGCTGGCCCCGGCCGCCTCGCCGGCCGCCGCCTCCAGCTTGGCCGTGGCCCGCACCAGCGCCTGCCGGTCCCCCTCGCGCAGCCCCGGCAGGGTGGCCACCGCGCGGGCGGCCACCAGCAGCGCCGTGGCCTCGTCGGCCGCCAGCCGCAGCGGTTCGGTCTCCGCGCTGCCCGGGTTGTGCCACCAGATCCGGTCACCGTCGGTGTCTATGTCGAGCAGGTCCCCGCCGCGGAAGCTGGTGCCGCACATGGGCAGCACGTTCAGGTCGGCGATCAGCTCGTCCTCGCTGATGCCGAAGGCGCGGGCGACGTCGCTCACGTGCGCGCCGGGGCGTTCGCGTAGGTAGGTGACCAGGGAGAGCATCCGCCGGGTCTGGTCGATGGCGTTGGTAGCCATGGGTCTTCCGTCCCTCTCAGCCGTTGGCCACGGCGCGCAGCCGCTCCACCACGTCCGCCCGCAGTTCGGCCGGTTCCAGGACCACCACGTCGGGCCCGAACTCCACCAGCCAGGCGTCGAGGCCGTGCCCGTACGGAATCTCCAACTCGTCCCAGCCGTCGGCCGCCGCTGCCTCCGGCTGGCCGGCCGGCGGGTCCACAGCCGGCCGGACGCTGATCGCCTTGGCCCGCAGCGGGTAGCCGTGGCCGGCCCGCAGCCTGATCCGGGCGGTGCCGGTGGCGGTCTCGCCGGCCCAGCTCTCCACGGTCTCGCGGACCGTGACGTGGTCGGGGACCTCGGCGGTGAAGGCGCCGGCCCGCGAGCGCACCCGGCCGGTGATGCGGGAGAGCCGGAAGACGCGTTCGGCCGCGCGGTCGCGGTCCCAGCCGGCCAGGTACCAGTGGCCGCGCCAGCACTCCAAGATCCACGGCTCGACGGTGCGCCGCTCGGGGCGGGCCGCGGTGGACTTGCGGTAGTCGAAGACGACGGGGCGGCGGTCCCGGCAGGCGAGCATCAGCGGCTCGAACGCCGCCTCGTGCGCGGGGATGTGCGGCTCCAGTGCGCTCTGCGGCTGGTTCTCGTACGGCTCCTCCGCCAGCGGCATGCCCGCGGCCCGCAGCTTCTGGAGCGCGCCGCTGGCCGCGCCGGCGAGCCGGGCCTGCTGCCACACCTTGGCGGCCAGGCCGAGCGCGGCGGCCTCTTCGGGGTCGAGGGTGATGGGGGGCAGCCGGTTGCTGTCGCGCCGGGCCAGGTAGCCGAGCTCGCCGTCGATGCCGTCGACCGTCTCGATGACCAGGCCCAGCTCGCGCAGGTCGTCCTTGTCCCGCTCGAACATCCGGTTGAGGGCCTCTTCGCTGCCGGTGGCGTCGGCCTCCAGGTACGCCTCGATGGACGACCTCAACTCCCGCTTGGTGAGCGGGCGCCGGGTTTCGAGCAGACACAAGGCCAGGTTCATCAACCGCTCGGCCTTGGCAATGGCCATCGATGCCTCTTCTCGCAGTGCAGCTCCTACGACGGTGACCGTACCGCCCCCGGGAGCGCGGGGAAAAGCCGAGGGCCCGCGCCCGGGCTGGGTGCCCGGGCGCGGGCCCTTGAATCGGTCACCGTCGGCGACCGGCGTTCGGCTCGGCGCACCGCGCTGCGGCGGCCGAGCGGATCGCCGGGCTGGTCAGACCGAGACCAGGTCGCAGACGAAGATCAGCGTCTCGCCGGGGGCGATGCGCCCGCCGGCGCCCCGGTCGCCGTAGGCCAGGTGCGGCGGGATGACGAGCTGACGACGGCCGCCCACCTTCATGCCCTGCACGCCCTGGTCCCAGCCGGGGATGACCTGGCCGGCGCCGAGCTGGAAGGCCAGCGGGGTGCCGCGGTTCCAGCTCGCGTCGAACTCCTCGCCGGTGCTGAAGGCCACCCCGACGTAGTGGACGCGGACGTTGTCCCCGGCCTTCGCGACAGCGCCGTCGCCCTCCCAGATGTCCTTGATCTCAAGGCCCGCCGGCGGCTCGCCGCCCGGGAAGTCGATCTCAGGCTTGTCGATGCTCACGAAAAACTCCTCGCTTACGGTGTGGGCAACCTGGACAGTCTTACAGAATGGCCAGGATGTCGACGGTGAAGACCAGCGTGGAGTTGGCCGGGATGCCGCCCTTGGCCTGCTTTCCGTAGCCCATGTCCGGCGGTACGACGATGAGCACGCGGCTGCCGGTCTTCTTGCCGGCGAGGCCCTTGGTCCAGCCGGGCACCACCTGCTGGAGCGAGAACTGGGCGAGCTGCTTGCTGGCGTAGCTGGAGTCGAACTCCTTGCCGCCGTCCCACAGCACGCCCTTGTACTGGACCATGACGGCGTCCGACTCCTTCAGCTCGTCGCCGTCGCCCTCCAGGACGTAGTTGGAGACCAGCTTGGTCGGCGCCTTGCCCTTCGGTAGCTCGATGGTGGGGGCCTTGCCGTCGGTGTTGGTGCTGACGACCGGCAGCGCCTCGTCCTCCTGCTTGACCTCCTTGCCGTTCGCCGAGCTCTTGGTGTTGAAGGTGCCGATGATGTCCACCACGAAGACGAGGGTGTCATCGCCCTTGATGCCGGCGTCGGCGTTGCCCTCGCTGCCGTAGCCGAGCGCGGGCGGCGCCGCGAGCTGGACCCGGCTGTTCACCTTCTTGCCGACCAGCGCCTGGTCCCAGCCCGGGATGACCTTCCCGATGCCGATCGGGAAGATGGCGGGCTTGCCCCGGTCGTAGGAGTTGTCGAAGACCTTGCCGTCCTTCCAGATCTGACCGAGGTAGTTCACCTGGAGGAAGTCGCCCTTGACGACGGTCTCTCCGCGCCCGGGGATGAGCGTCTTGACGGCCAGGTCGGGCGACGGCTTGCCCGGGCCCTTGGCCACGGTCGGCTTCTGTCCGAACTCCGTGCCCTTGGTGATCTCGGGCAGCGGCCCGGTCACGATCTTCCCTGACGGCTGCGCCTCGGGGGACTTCGACGTATCGGCCTTATCGGCCTTGACCTTCTTGTCCTTGTTGTTCTCGTCGTCACCGCAGCCCGCGAGCGTGAGCAGGCCGGCGGGCACGGCGAGGAGTACGGAGCGTCGGCGCACGGAATTCCTCGATTGGTCGGGAGGGGCTGGGGGCAATGGGCGCCACTCTACGACGTGCGCAGGGCCTCGCACGATATACGCGGCGAGGCCCTGCGGGGTGCCCTGGGGCACGGTCGTAGCGGTGTGCCGGGTTACATTCCGGCGATCAGCTTCTCCACCCGGTCATCCACCGACCGGAACGGGTCCTTGCACAGCACGGTGCGCTGTGCCTGGTCATTGAGCTTGAGGTGCACCCAGTCGACGGTGAAGTCGCGGCGCTGTTCCTGGGCCCGGCGGATGAAGTCGCCACGCAGCCTGGCCCGCGTGGTCTGCGGCGGCACCGACTTGCCCTCGAAGATCTTCAAGTCGTTGCACACCCGGGCCGCTTGTCCCTTGCGCTCCAGGAGGTAGTAGAGCCCCCGGCGGCGGTGGATGTCGTGGTAGGCGAGGTCTATCTGGGCGACCCGCGGATGCGACATGGTGATGTTGTTCTTGGCTCGGTACCGCTCGATGAGCCGGTATTTCATCACCCAATCGATCTCGGTGGAAACGCGGTCGAGGTCCTCGGTGCGCACGGCCTCCAGCGTGCGGCCCCACAGTTCCAGTACGCGTTCCACGGTGCCGGTCCTGATGCCGCGCCGCTCGCAGAAGTCGACGGCCTTCTCGTAGTACTCCTGCTGGACTTCGAGTGCGGACGCCTCGCGCCCACTGGCCAGCCGCACCTTGCGCTGACCTGTGATGTCGTGGCTGACCTCGCGGATGGCGCGGATCGGGTTCTCCAGGGTCAGGTCGCGCATCACCGTGCCCGCCTCGATCATGCGCAGCACGAGGTCGGTCGCCCCGACCTTGAGCAGCATGGTCGTCTCCGACATGTTGGAGTCGCCCACGATGACGTGCAGCCTGCGGTACCGCTCCGCGTCGGCGTGCGGCTCGTCCCTGGTGTTGATGATCGGACGCGAACGGGTGGTGGCGGAACTGACGCCCTCCCAGATGTGCTCGGCGCGCTGACTGACGCAGTACACCGCGCCGCGCGGCGTTTGCAGCACTTTGCCTGCGCCGCAGATCAACTGTCGCGTGACGAGGAAGGGAATGAGAATATCGGCGAGCCGGGAAAACTCCCCGTGGCGGGCCACGAGGTAGTTTTCGTGGCAACCGTAGGAGTTGCCCGCCGAATCGGTGTTGTTTTTGAACAGATAGACGTCGCCCGCGATTCCCTCCTCGTGCAGGCGGCGTTCCGCGTCGACCAGCAAGCCTTCCAGGATGCGCTCGCCGGCCTTGTCATGGGTGACCAACTCGGTCACGTTGTCGCACTCGGGAGTTGCGTATTCCGGGTGCGAGCCCACGTCAAGGTAGAGGCGGGCGCCGTTACGCAGGAAGACGTTACTGCTGCGGCCCCAGGAAACGACACGGCGGAAGAGGTAGCGCGCCACTTCGTCAGGCGACAGTCGGCGCTGTCCCCTGAACGTGCACGTGACGCCGTACTCGTTCTCCAGCCCGAAAATGCGGCGGTCCATGACTGAACATTACGCCTGATGGTCCGCTCTGAAACCGGGTTCGACGGCACCGTTTCGATCATTTTCCGCCCGCGCGTCACCGTCCGTTGAAACCTGTGCCCCTGCGGTGTCACCAGCGAGGAAGCGTCGGCAGCAGACCAGCACCAGCAGCGCGGCGGCCCCGGCGACGCCCGGGGCGGCGAATCCGGCCACCACTCCGCCCAGTTCGACGGCGGGGCCGGCGGCGGCCGTTCCGACCGCCGCGCCCACTCCGAAGGTGGTGACCAGCCAGGAGAACGCCTCGGTGACGGTGCCGGCCGGCGCATGCCGGTCCACCACGACGAAGGCGCAGGCCAGGGCGGGCGCCAGGAAGACACCGGCGAGGCCGGCCAGCGCCGTCATGGGCACCACGCCGGGAACCAGGGCCAGCGGTAGGTACCCCACGGCCAGCGCCGCAACGAGGAACTGGAGCCGCCGTTCGGGTGCGCCGGGCCAGGTGCGCGCGCCGTACCAGACGCCGCCGAGCAGCGCCCCGAGGCCGAGGGCGGAGAGCAGGTAGCTGGAGACCATCCCGCCGCCGTGCTCGTCGGCGTACGCCACGGCCGCCACGGCGATCGAGCCGAGCGCGAGCCCCACGAAGAAGAACGAGCCGATCAGGACGCGTATCCCGGGCGAGCGCAGGGCGCCGAGCCAGTGCGCCTCGCGCGGCGCCGACCGCCAGGCGCGGGACGGCTCGGAGGCGGTGACGGAGAGCGCGCCGAGCACCCCGACCACATTGATGACCAGCAGCGCCGCCGCCTCCGACCAGGCCGCCACCAGCAGCGTGACCATCAGCGGCCCGACCGAGAACATCACTTCCTGGGCCACCGCGTCGAGCGCGTAGGCGGCGTGCACCTGGTCGGCGCGCGGCAGCACGTGCGGCCACAGCGCGCGCAGCCCGCCCTCCAACGGCGGCGTGGCCACCCCGGCGATCACCATCGCGCCGTACGCGACGGGCAGCGGATCCAAACCCACCACGGCGAAGAGCACCATGCCAAGGCCCGAGACGACCGCGGCGGGCAGCATGACGCGCGGCTGCCCGTAGAGGTCGACGGCCCTGCCGAGAAGCGGCTGCCCGATGGCGGTGCCGACCCCGTAGACGGCGGAGAGCGCACCGGCGAGCGCATAGCTGCCGCCCTCCGAACGGGTGAAGAGCACGATGGCGAGTGCGGCCGTGGCATTGGGCAGCCGCCCGATGAGCGTGCCGACGAGCAGCCGCGCCGCGTGCCTGGTCCGCAGCAGTTCGCCATAGCCGGTGGCCATGCCCCGCTCCCTCCGCTCCGCGCCGTCAAGCGTCCGGAAGCCGTACGTTTTACGTATAACTAAGTCCCGCCATACGTACCATGGCCGCTGGCGGCGGGTCTACTCGGAAAGGCGGGCCGCCCGCCCCGGCGCTGCTCGGCCGGCCACCGGCAAACAGCAGCGGCGGTCGCTGACACCGCCGGCGGTGACGGTCGGCAGGCTCCGAAGGCGAGGCGAACGAACGGCGGGTCCGATCGCGGTGGCCGGTCGGCTCGGCAGATCTGGGAGCCGAAGGCAGCCAGGGCGCGCAGGCGCCAAAGGCAGTCGGCAGCCCCGGTCGCCGAAGGCGGTCGGCGCGGGCAGGCACCCCAGGCGGCCCCGCCCGAAGGTCGCGGCCGAGGCGGCCAGCCGGTGGTCGCGTCCGGGGCACCCGCCGACGGTCGGCACCGCGCAGGGACCGGGCTACGGCCCCGGCACCCACCGCGGCACTCGGGACGGAAGAGCAAGGCGAGGCGGACCATGAACCTGGCACGGGAACGGGCACGGCGCGGAGACGGACGACGGTGACGGAAACGACGGGCCCCGGCCCCGAACACGTTCCGCCCGCGGCGGGGCGCACCGCCGCGGACCCGGACGCGGCCCGCCCCGCTCCCCCGCGCCTGCCGCCCACCCGGGCCGCCACGGGCCGCCCCACCAGCCGGGACGTGGCGCGCGCCGCGGGCGTCTCGCAGGCGACCGTGTCCCTGGTGCTCGGCGACAAGTGGCGCGGCCGGGTGTCGCCCGGCACGGCACAGGCCGTACGGCAGGCCGCGCGGGACCTCGGCTACCGGCCCAACCTGGCCGCCCGGCACCTGCGCCTCGGGCGCGCCCGTACGGCACTCCTCGTGGTGCCGGCGCTGAGCAGCGAGTTCTTCGCCCGGGTGTACACCGGCGCCGCCGAGGTCGCCGCGGCGCACGACGTCGGCGTGGTGCTCTACCCGTCGCCCGAGGGGGTCGGCCCGGCCCCCGACCCGTTCGGCCCGGCGCGGGCCGCGCTCGACGGGGTCATCGCCTCGTCCATGGCGGCCGATGCGCTGGCGGCCCTGCGCGGCGACGGGCTGCCGCTGGTCATGCTCGACAGCGACCCGGACCGCGCCGGGTCCGCCGCCACCGTGAACGTGGACATCGCGGCCGGCATGCGGCAGTTGACGGAGCACCTGCTCGCCCTCGGCCACCGCCGTCTGGTGCACGTCGCCGCCGCGGTGGACTCCTGGACCTTCCGGGTACGCGCCGGGGCGCTGGCCACGGCGCTCGGCGGGGTGCCGGGGGCGAGCGTGCACACCGAGCCGGCGCCACTGTCCGTCGCCGGCGGACTGAGCGCGGCCGAGCGCGCCCTGACCCGCCCCGGCCCCCGCCCCACGGCGCTGGTCTGCGACGACGACGTGCTGGCCGCGGGCGCGTGCAAGGCCGTACGGCGGCTCGGGCTGCGGGTGCCGCACGACGTCTCGGTCACCGGCTTCGACGACATCTCGCTGGCGACCGCGGTCGATCCCGAACTGACGACGGTACGGCTGCCCGCCGAGGCGGTGGGGGCGGCCGGCATGCGCGCCCTGCTCACGGTGGTGGACGGCGGCGTGGCCGAGGTGACCACCCTGCCGGTCGAGCTGGTCACCCGCACATCGACGGCCCCACCACCCACACCTGCCTGACCCCTCGGGGCTGCCCTGACGACCACGCGCCCCGGCACACGGGGGTGAGCCGTGTGCCGGGGCGCCGGATGATGCTTGCGGGCTGCGGCCCGCCGCGGGCTACTCCGCGGCGTCGTCCTGGTCGGCCGCGTCCGGTTCGCCCTTCGGGGTCTTGTCCGCCTTGTCGGCGGCACCCTTGGCGGCGCCCTTCGTCTTGCCGGCCGGCTTGTCGTCGGACGCCTCGTCCGCGGCGCCGGCCGCATCGCCGTCGGCCGTGGTCCCGTCCGCGGCGTCGTCGGCCGCCGGGGCGTCCGCGCCGTCCTCCTCAAGCAGCCGGGCGAGCTGGCTGCCGAGCAGGCGCTTGAACTTGCGCTGCTGGGGGCGGGTCCGGTCGAGCACCGCGACCTCTAGCTGTTCGGCGGTCAGGCTGCGCTCGCCACCGTTGTTGTCGCGCGAGAGCGACTCCACGGCGAGCTTCAGCGCCTCACCCAGGGTCATGCCGTCGCGGTGCCGCTGATCGAGGTAGCTACCGATCTGATCGGAGTTGCCACCGACGGCCACCGAACCGTGCTCGTCCACGATCGAACCATCGTGCGGGAGGCGGTAGATCTGGTCGTCCTCCGGCCCCGGCCCGACCTCGGCGACGATCAGCTCGACCTCGTACGGCTTCTCGGCGTTGCTGGAGAAGATGGTGCCGAGCGTCTGTGCGTACACGTTGGCGAGGCCGCGGGCGGTCACGTCCTCACGGTGGTACGTGAAGCCGCGCAGGTCCGCGTAGCGCACCCCGCCGATGCGCAGGTTCTCGAACTCGTTGTACTTGCCGACCGCCGCGAAGGCGATCCGGTCGTAGATCTCGCTGACCTTGTGCAGCGCCCGGGACGGGTTCTCGGCCACGAAGACGATGCCGTCGGTGTACTGGAGCACGACGACGCTACGGCCCCGCGCGATGCCCTTGCGGGCGTACTCGGCGCGGTCGGCCATGGCCTGCTGGGGTGAGACATAGAACGGCGTCGACACCGGCTATCCGTCCCTTTCTGTCAGTGGCGAATGCATTGGCGGACCTTCCCTGCCCGTCAGAGGACGTCGGCCCGGGGGCCGTCCGGCTGTTGCAGTCGCCGGTCGTAGACGGCCCGCGCGATGTCGGACACCTCGGACTCGGCGAGGCGCCTGAAGCCCTCGTCGGTGATGACGGTGACGATCGGGTAGATGCGCCGGGCCAGGTCGGGCCCACCGGTGGCGGAGTCGTCGTCCGCCGCGTCGTAGAGCGCCTGCACCACGGCGGTGGCGGCCTGCTCTTCCGTCAGGTCGGCGCGGTAGAGCTTCTTGAGCGCGCCGCGGGCGAAGACCGAGCCCGAGCCGGTGGCCGCGAAGCCGTGCTCTTCGGAGCGCCCGCCGGTGACGTCGTACGAGAAGATGCGGCCCTTGCCGCGGTCCACGTCCCAGCCGGTGAACAGCGGCACCACGGCCAGGCCCTGCATCGCCATGCCGAGGTTGCCGCGGATCATGGTGGAGAGCCGGTTGGCCTTGCCCTCCAGGGAGAGCTGGACGCCCTCGACCTTCTCGAAGTGCTCAAGCTCCAACTGGAAGAGCTTGACCATCTCGACGGCGAGCCCGGCCGTGCCGGCGATGCCCACCGCCGAGTACTCGTCGGCCGGGAAGACCTTCTCGATGTCGCGCTGGGCGATGACGTTGCCCATCGTGGCCCTGCGGTCACCGGCGAGCACCACGCCGCCGGCGAAGGTGGCCGCCACGATCGTCGTCCCGTGCGGGGCCTCGACGACGCCGCGCACCTCGGGCAGCGGGCGGTTGCCCGGCAGCAACTCGGGCGCGTGGTCGCCGAGGAAGTCCATGAACGAGGAGGACCCGGGCGTCAGGAAGGGTGCAGGTAGACGCCCAGTGATACGAGTGTTGGCTTCCACAAGTTTCCTTCCAGATATGCGACGGCCCGGCGGCGAGCCCCCCGGGCCACCTCAACGTCCCCATGGCCACATCGCGGTTGAGCACCGTACGTCCGGGACCCTACCCGCCCCATGACGTTGATCCACATGTGTGGCGGAAACGGCCGGGAGGAACACCAA
The DNA here is from genome assembly GCF_047525675.1 of Streptomyces sp. 796.1. NCBI lineage: Bacteria > Bacillati > Actinomycetota > Actinomycetes > Kitasatosporales > Streptomycetaceae > Streptomyces > Streptomyces sp. 796.1. The sequence continues at coordinate 93,009 of NZ_JBLIWA010000019.1, forward strand.
GACCTCGCCCGGCCGTCGCCACCGCGGCCCGCGGCGAAGCGGACCCGCGCCCCTCCTCAGGAGGGTCGATCAGCTACGGACGGCCTACTGGCCGCCCTTCTGCACGAAGGACCGCACGAAGTCTTCGGCGTTCTCCTCCAGGACGTCGTCGATCTCGTCCAGTACGGAGTCCACGTCGTCCGAGAGCTTCTCCTGCCGCTCCTTCAGGTCCTCAGCGGCCTGCGCGTCCTGGGCCTGCTCGTCGACCTCCTCCTTGGAACGCGTCGCTCGCTGCTGCCCACCGTCGGTGTCCTTGGTCGCCATATCCCTCACCCCGCTCGGTTCGACGTACAAGATCAGACCCTACAAGCCGGGCCCGACATCGGGCCCGTACTTGCTACAACGTTCGAGAACCACCTCGATGATTCCCTGCTCACCGAGGTCTCAGACCCGCTCAGCCGCCCGACAGCACCCGGACCAGGTCCTCTGCGGTGCGACAGCGGTCCAGGAGTTCCTTGACGTGGTTGCGGGTGCCGCGCAGGGGCTCAAGCGTGGGCACCCGTTGCAGTGAGTCGCGACCCGGCAGGTCGAAGATCACCGAATCCCAGGACGCCGCCGCCACGTCGTCGGCGTACTGTTCGAGGCAGCGCCCGCGGAAGTACGCCCTGGTGTCCTCCGGCGGCTTGCGCTCGGCCCGCTCGACCTCGGCCTCGTCCAACAGGCGGGTCATCTTGCCGCGCGCCGCCAGCCGGTTGTACAGGCCCTTCTCGGGGCGTACGTCCGCGTACTGGAGGTCCACCAGGTGCAGCCGGGCCGCCTCCCAGTCCAGGCCGTCGCGGCGCCGGTAGCCCTCAAGCAGCTCGCGCTTGGCGACCCAGTCCAGCTCGCCCGCCAGGCTCATCGGATCGCGTTCCAGCCGGCCGAGCACGTCCTCCCAACGCGCGAGGACGTCCTTGGTCTGCTCGTCCGCGTCGGCGCCGTACCGATCCTCCACGTACTTGTGCGCCAACTCGAAGTACTCCATCTGGAGCTGCACCCCGGTCAGCGTGCGTCCGCTACGCAGCGTCACGAGCTGTCGCAGGGTGGGGTCGTGCGAGACCTGGTGCAGTGCACGGACCGGCTGGTCGACGGCGAGGTCGACGGCGATGAACCCGTCCTCGATCATGGAGAGCACCAGCGCGGTGGTGCCCAGCTTGAGGTACGTCGAGATCTCGGAGAGGTTGGCGTCGCCGATGATCACGTGCAGCCTGCGGTACTTCTCGGCGTCCGCGTGCGGCTCGTCCCTGGTGTTGATCAGCGGGCGCTTGAGCGTCGTCTCCAGGCCCACCTCGACCTCGAAGTAGTCCGCGCGCTGGCTGATCTGGAAGCCGTGGTCGTGGCCGTCCTGCCCGATGCCGACCCGGCCGGCGCCGGTGACCACCTGCCGGGAGACGAAGAACGGGGTGAGGTGGCGAACGATGTCCGAGAACGGCGTCGCCCGCTTCATCAGGTAGTTCTCGTGGGTGCCGTAGGAGGCGCCCTTGTTGTCCGTGTTGTTCTTGTACAGGTGGATCGGCTGGGCGCCGGGCAGCGCGGCGGCGCGCTCGGCGGCCTCGGCCATGATCCGCTCGCCCGCCTTGTCCCACAGCACGGCGTCCCTGGGGTTGGTGACCTCGGGCGCGCTGTACTCCGGGTGGGCGTGGTCCACGTACAACCGTGCACCGTTGGTGAGGATGACGTTGGCCAGGCCGATGTCCTCGTCCGTGAGCTGGCTTGAGTCCGCCGTCTCGCGGGCGAGGTCGAAGCCGCGGGCGTCCCGCAGCGGGTTCTCCTCCTCGAAGTCCCAGCGGGCGCGGCGCGCCCGGTGCATCGCCGCCGCGTAGGCGTTGACGATCTGGGACGAGGTGAGCATGGCATTGGCGTTCGGGTGGCCGGGGACGGAGATCCCGTACTCCGTCTCGATGCCCATTACTCGCCGTACGGTCATGCGGCCCTCCTTGCCCGGCGGCGCCCACCGGTGAGGTCGGCGCTCAAGTACCGCTGCGCATCCGGTGCGTATGCGGTGCCCGATCCCCACCCGCGGCGCTGCGGTACGAAGAGCCTAGAACGGCTGAGCGGCGCTGGGGAGATCATTACGGTCATTGCTCCGGTCGTTCGTTCGCCGACCGGCCGGAGAAAAGCATCCGGCTGCGGACGCCCCCAGGGTCCCCGTCGAGACGGGGATAGGACATCCGCAGCCGGAGCGCGGTTCTTACAGGTACTGGCCGGTGTTGGCCACGGTGTCGATGGACCGACCCGTGTCCGCCCCCTGCTTTCCGGTGACGAGCGTACGGATGAAGACGATCCGCTCGCCCTTCTTTCCGGAAATCCGGGCCCAGTCGTCCGGATTCGTGGTGTTCGGCAGGTCCTCGTTCTCCTTGAACTCGTCCACGCAGGCGGCGAGCAGATGGGAGACCCGAAGGCCCTTCTGGTCGTGATCGAGGAATGCCTTGATGGCCATCTTCTTGGCCCGGTCGACGATGTTTTGGATCATCGCGCCGGAATTGAAGTCCTTGAAGTACAGGACTTCCTTGTCACCATTGGCGTAGGTGACCTCAAGGAACCGGTTCTCCTCGGATTCCGCATACATCTGCTCGACGACCGACTGGATCATGCCGCTGACGGCTGCCTGCCGCGATCCGCCGTGTTCGGCCAGGTCGTCGGTGTGCACCGGCAGGGTGGCCGTGAGGTACTTCGAGAAGATGTCCTTGGCGGCCTCCGCGTCCGGCCGCTCGATCTTGATCTTCACGTCGAGTCGGCCCGGCCGCAGGATCGCCGGGTCGATCATGTCCTCGCGGTTGGAGGCGCCGATGACGATGACGTTCTCCAGGCCCTCCACGCCGTCGATCTCGGAGAGCAACTGGGGAACGATGGTGTTCTCCACGTCCGAGCTGACGCCGGAGCCACGGGTGCGGAACAGCGAGTCCATCTCGTCGAAGAAGACGATGACCGGCGTGCCCTCGCTGGCCTTCTCTCTGGCCCGCTGGAAGACCAGCCGGATGTGGCGCTCGGTCTCACCGACGTACTTGTTGAGCAGCTCCGGCCCCTTGATGTTGAGGAAGAAGCTCTTGCCCGCCGGCTTGCCGGTCACCTCGGCGACCTTCTTGGCAAGGGAGTTGGCGACGGCCTTGGCGATCAGCGTCTTGCCGCAGCCGGGCGGGCCGTAGAGCAGCACGCCCTTGGGCGGCCGGAGTTCGTGCTCCTTGAAGAGGTCGGGGTAGAGGTACGGGAGCTCGACCGCGTCCCTGATCAGCTCGATCTGGTTCCCCAGGCCGCCGATCTTGGTGTAGTCGATGTCGGGGACCTCTTCGAGGACGAGCTCTTCGACCTCGCTCTTCGGGATGACCTCGTACACGTACCCCGAGCGCGGCTCAAGGAGCAGGGCGTCGCCCGACCTGATCGTCACGTCGAGCAGTGGCTCGGCCAGTCGCACCACGCGCTCTTCGTCGGTGTGCCCGACCACCAGGGCCCGCTCGCCGTCCTCAAGGACCTCCTTGAGGGTGACGATGTCCCCGGCGCGCTCGAAGGCCATGGCCTCGACCACGTTGAGCGCCTCGTTGAGCATGACCTCCTGGCCACGCCTGAGCTCGTCGAGATCGACGCTGGGGCTGACGTTGACCCGGAGTTTCCGTCCTCCGGTGAAGATGTCTGCCGTGCCGTCCTCGTTCTGATGCAGGAAGACCCCGAAGCCGGCCGGTGGCTGGGCCAGCCGGTCGACCTCCTCCTTGAGCGCCACGATCTGATCGCGCGCCTCACGGAGGGTATTGGCGAGCCGCTCATTTTGCGCGGACACGCCTGCGAGGTTGGTCTGCAACTCGACGATCCGCTCTTCGAGAATCCTCGTGTGCCGCGGAGAGTCGGCGAGCTTGCGTCGCAGGACGGCGATTTCCTGCTCTAGATAGGCAACCTGGCCGGCTGGGTCCTCAGACCCCCGCCCCGGCCGGATGCCGCGGTTGATGTCGTCGTCGTGGGCTGCCACGGTCCTCACCTCCTCCAAGGGGAGCTGGACGCTTCCAGACCCTACCTGGGCCGGTGCAGGTTGAAACCCCTAGATCACAAACCGTTCGGGGTGTGTCCGATCTTCACCCTTGCGCACGTCCTCTCGCCTGCTGAATACCCACCCAACAACATCCGAAAGCGGGCGGTTGTATGGTCGAGATGGTCAACACCCGTCAGGGCTGGCTTCAATTGGTTCACCCCGCGCAGGAACGGCAGGCGAAATGACCGCGCAGAACACCGCGCACGACGAGGTCTCCGACACCGAAACGACGGCCGCCGCATCCGAGGCCCTTGAGGTGTGGATCGACCAGGACCTGTGTACCGGCGACGGCATCTGCGCCCAGTACGCGCCTGAGGTCTTCGAGCTCGACATCGACGGCCTGGCGTACGTCAAGGCGCCCGCGCTCGCGGGCGAGGAGGCCGAGCTGCTGTCGGCACCCGGTGCGACGGCCCCGGTGCCGTTGCCGCTGCTCATCGACGTCCGGGACTCGGCCAAGGAGTGTCCCGGCGACTGCATCCACGTACGACGGGTGGCCGACAAGGTCGAGGTGTACGGGCCCGACGCGGCCTGATCCTCTCGCCCCCCCCGCTCGACGCCCCTACTCGACGCCTCCCCTCCCTCGCTCGGTACCGGCCGCTCCCGTTTCCCTTCGCGTTCTTCGCTGTGTCCCTCTTTACGTCTGCCCAGCTCAGCGACGTGCTGACCGCTCGCTGGCCCCGTACGGCAGCGGCTGCTGCCGGGGCTGGCGGACCTGCGTCCCGGCGCTCTCGTGGGTGGGGCGGCGGCCGGCGGCGGAGCGTTGCGGTGGGCTGTGCCCGGGTGTGCACCACGGCCGGCCGTGCCGTGGGGGTGGCCTGTCGGATGGCCGGTCGGGGCGGACCGTGCGTGCTTCCCGCGGGACCGCCGCCTTGGGCGCCTGCCGGGCGTGCGGTGGTCGGCCGCGCCCGTCCTGGGCCGCCCCGGAGGTGGGTGGGAGCGGCAGGGTTACTCGTGTCGTACGGGCCCGTGGGTGGGTCGGGGGCGGCTCGCGGCGGGCGAGCTCAGTGCGGTGGGTGGGTGGTGCTCAGGGTGGTGGGTGGGTCACACCCTGAGCGGTGGGTGGGTCACACGCTGCCCGGGACGGGTGCCGCCTTCAGCTCGAACTTGCCGTTGCGCCAGCGCCAGTTGACGTCCCGCTGGAGGTCCGGGCAGCAGCGCGGGACGTCCAGCGACGAGTAGCCCACCAAGGTGGCCGAAACCGTGCCGTCGGCCACCGCGAGGCGCTGCACGCTCATCTTCTCGGTCGGTTTGAGGAAGGTGCTCACCACGCGCGGCTTGGACCCTTGCTTGCCCGCGGAGTTGCGCGCGGCGGCCACCACGTAGATCCCGCTGGGCGGAGTGCCCGCCTCCGCGTGGCAGCGCACCACGGCCACGGTCTCCGGGCGCCCGTCGCCGTCCAGGTCGCCCGAGGCGTGGCGTACGACGTCCACCGGGGCCGGTCCGCACTCCAGCGGATAGGCGACGGCGCGGGCGTCGGGGGCCGGCACCGGGCTCGGTGGCGGGGTTGCGGCGGCCTCGGGGGTCGCCTTGGCGTCCGAGGGTTGGAAGGCGATCGCGCCGGTGACGACGGCTCCGAGGGCGAGCGCGGTGGTGATCCAGTGCACCCAGCGGGTGCGGGTGTGAGGGAGGCCAGGTCCGGGGGCCGCATCGGGCGCAGGGGTGGACGCAGGGCCTGCCGAGGGCTGCACGCGGATAACTCCTGTGAGCGTCGTGGCGTCGGGGGTGGCCAGCATGGTGCCACACGTCACAGCCGGCGGATACAGCCGGGTGGGGGACGGGGGCACCTGGAGAACGAAGCGGCGCCGCCGACGGTTCCCCGGTGGGAAGTCGTCGGCGGCGCCGGGTAGTTCACGGTGGAGCGTCAGCCAGCTACCGATGCGCCGCGCGCGCCGGGCGCGCGCGGTGGTTCCGTGCGCCGGTGGTGGCCGGGTGGCCGTGGCCTGGCCGGTCGAACCGGTCGCGCCCGTTGGACTGGTCGCGCCGGTGCGGCTGGTCGCGCCGGTGGGATCGTTGGATCAGGCGTCGGTCGCCGTGGAATCGGTGTCCTTGCCCGCCGAGCCGCCGGCGGAACCGGCTGCCCGGCCGTTGGACTGGCCAGCGGTCTGGTCGCGGCCGGGGCCGGTGTAGTCCTCGCCGTACGCGCCCTTGGCCGGGCGGCGGCGGCGCAGCGGCGGCTCGACCCCGTCGGCCAGGCGGCGGGCGGTGAGCAGGAAGCCGGTGTGCCCGATCATGCGGTGGTCGGGGCGGACGGCCAGGCCCTCCACGTGCCAGGTGCGGACCATGGTCTCCCAGGCCGACGGCTCGTTGAAGGTGCCGTGCTCGCGGATCGCCTCGACGGTGCGGGCGAGCTGGGTGGTGGTGGCGACGTACGCACACAGGATGCCGCCGGGCACCAGCGCCTTGGAGACGGCCTCCAGGCACTCCCAGGGTGCCAGCATGTCCAGGATGACCCGGTCGACGTCGGTGTCCGACAGGTTGTCCTGGAGGTCGCCGACGGTGAGCTGCCAGGCGGGGTGCGGTCCGCCGAAGTAGCGCTCGACGTTCTGGGTGGCGATCTCGGCGAAGTCGGCGCGGCGCTCGTAGGAGTGCAGCATTCCCTGGTCGCCGATGGCGCGCAGCAGGAAGCTGCTGAGCGAGCCCGAGCCCACCCCCGCCTCGACGACCCGGGCCCCGGGGAAGATGTCGGCCATCGCCAGGATCTGCCCCGCGTCCTTGGGGTAGACCACGGCGGCTCCGCGCGGCATGGACAGGACGTAGTCGGGGAGCAGCGGGCGCAGCGCGAGGTAGGCGACGTTCCCGGTGGTACGGACAACACTGCCCTCGGGAGCACCGATCAGCTCGTCGTGCGGGAAGGCACCCTTGTGGGTGTGGAAGCTCTTCCCGGCTTCGAGCGTGAAGGTGTAGTGGCGTCCCTTGGGGTCGGTGAGCTGGACCTGGTCCCCGACCTGGAAGGGCCCGCGACGGCGGGCGGCACCGGTCGGTTCGGACATGTGACCAGCCTACCGGTCTGACGCGGGACCGCCGACCGGCCCCGGTAGGGCCCCGGTGTGGGCCCGGGCCCCGGCGGGCCGGCGGGGCGACTGGGGTGCGGGGCGGCCCACCGCACGTACGGCGGTGATCGGGCGCGCACGGGCGCGTACGGAGCGTTCCGGGGGCCGCAGCCGGACCAGGCGGGGCGGGCGGGCCAGCCGGGGCGAGCGGCGGACGGGGCGCGGCCCTGGGCTAGAAGGGGCGGGCCATCGCGGCCATGAAGGCGCGCTCCACGTCGACGGTGGAGAGCACTCCGTAGATCTCGCCGGTCTCCTCGACGACCAGGTATTCGGTGGCGGGGGTGGCCCGCAGGGTCTCCAGGAGTTGTTCGCCGGTCAGCTCGGCGGAGACGCGCATGCCCTCCTTGAGGTCCTGGGCGAGGCCGCTGACCGCGACCCAGGGGCGGCGGTGTTCGGGGATGCCGACGATGGCGGCCTCGCGGACCAGGGCGGTCGGGGCGCCCTGGCCGTCGACCACGACCAGCGCCCTGGCCCCGGCCTCGTTGGCGCGGCGCAGCGCCTCGGAGAGCGGGGTGTCGGCGGTGACCGGCACCGCGCGCCGGGTGAGGGTGCGGGCCCGCAGGTCCGGAAGGCGCTCGCGGAGCCTGGCCATCCGCAGGCTGTTGCCGGCGCCGGTCCAGATGATGGCGGCCAGGATGGCGGCGAGCAGCGCGTCGGTGAGGGAGTCCACGCTGCCGAAGCCGTCGGTGTCGCCGAAGCCGCCGGAGTGGGTGATCAGCGGCAGGCCGATCAGCACCGCGACCGCGAGCGCGCGGCCGGTCCAGGCCGCGGCGATGGTGCCGGTCATCGGCTTGCCGCTGATCTTCCAGACCACGGCCCGCAGCATCCGCCCGCCGTCCAGCGGCAGGCCGGGCAGCAGGTTGAAGGCGGCCACGATCAGGTTGGAGATCATCAGGCCGGCGAGCAGCACGCCCGGCACGGTGCCCGATTCCACGGTCTGCATGCCCAGGTAGAACAGGCCGGCGAGGACCAGCGAGAGCAGCGGTCCGACGAAGGCGAGGACGAACTCGCGCCCGGGCGTCTCCGACTCCTTCTCGATCTCCGATACGCCGCCGAAGAACTGCAACTGGATGCGGCGCACCGGCAGTTTGAAGCGCAGGGCGGCCACCGTGTGGGCCAGTTCGTGCACCAGGACCGACGCGTAGAAGGCGATGGCGAAGAAGAGCGAGACCAGGTAGCGCGCGGTGCCGAGCTCCGGCAGCACGCGGTCGAGCTGGCCGCCGAACACCCAGGTGATCAGGGCCGCCACCAGGAACCAGCTCGGCGCGACGTAGACCGGGACGCCGAACGGCCGGCCCATCAAAAAGCCGCCGCCGACCTCCTTGGGCCGCTCGGGCCTGCGGTCCCCGGGCTCGGTCGGGTGGTCCGGCCCCCCGCTGCCGGACTGCCGCTGCCCGCTGTTGTCCACGGTGTCCTCTCGTCTGTGCGTTCCTCGTGCCGCCGACGCTGCCGCGCGGCCATCTGGCGTGAGGTGTTCTGCCGTCGATGGTATGCGTCTGCCTGGGCTTCGCTCGGCCTCGGCTCCCCCTTTACCCGCACGGGGTCCCGCGCCCTCGCCCGTAACGGGGCCCCGCAGGGGGTCCGCCGGCGCGTGGCCCGGGCGGTGGGGGCCGTTCGCAGGGCGCATGCCCGGCGGGGCCGGGGATGATGCGCGGGTCCCGTGTGGTCCACCGGTGGTCGGTCGCCTCGATTGTCAGTGCGGGGCCGTAAGGTCGGCGCCATGGGAACCACGGAGCAGACGGAACGTACGGACCAGACGGGGCGGCCGGATCGGGCGGCGTCGCGGGCGCCGCTGTCGTCTTCGCTGTCGCCGTCGCGGGCGGCGGACTTCATGCGCTGCCCGCTGCTGTACCGCTTCCGCGTGATCGACAAGTTGCCGGAGAAGCCGAGCCCGGCCGCCACCCGGGGCACGGTGGTGCACGCCGTCCTTGAGCGGCTCTTCGACTCCCCGGCGGCCGACCGTACGGCGCCGCGGGCGCGGTCCATGGTGCCCGGCGAGTGGGAGCGCCTGCTGGCCGCGAAGCCGGAGCTCGCCGCGCTGTTCGCCACGGACGACGGCGGCCAGGACACGGAGCGGTTGGCGGGCTGGCTGCGCGAGGCGGAGCAGTTGGTCGAGCGGTGGTTCACGCTGGAGGACCCGACCCGGCTTGAGCCCGCCGAGCGCGAGCTGTACGTGGAGACGGAGCTGGAGTCGGGCCTGACGCTGCGTGGCTACATCGACCGGGTGGACGTGGCGCCCACCGGGGAGGTGCGGGTCGTCGACTACAAGACGGGCCGGGCGCCGTCCCCGCAGTACCGGGGCGACGCACTGTTCCAGATGACGTTCTACGCGCTGGTGCTGTGGCGGCTGCGCGGCGTGGTGCCCAAGCGGCTCCAGCTCGTCTACCTGGGCAGTGGCGACGTGCTGACGTACGACCCGGAGGCGGCGGAGCTGCTGGCGCTCGAACGCAAGCTGCTGGCGCTGTGGGCGGCGATCCGGGAGGCGACCGAGACGGGGAACTGGCAGCCGCGGCAGACCAAGCTGTGCGGCTGGTGCGACCACCAGGCGGTGTGCCCCGAGTTCGGCGGCACTCCCCCGCCGTACCCCCTCAAGGTCATCCCCGCGCAGTCCGACCCGGCGCGTCAGGGCAGAATGGGCCAGGTCTAACGAAGGAGATCCCGTGGCTATCCGCGTCCTGCTCGTCGATGACCAACCGCTGTTGCGCACCGGCTTCCGGATGATCCTGGAGGCCGAGCAGGACCTCGCGGTCGTGGGCGAGGCCGGCGACGGCCTCCAGGCCCTGGACCAGGTCAGGGCCCTTCAGCCGGACGTCGTCCTGATGGACATCCGGATGCCCCGGATGGACGGGGTGGAGGCCACCCGGCAGATCACCGGCCCCGGGCGGGACGGGCCGGCCAAGGTGCTGGTGCTGACCACCTTCGATCTCGACGAGTACGTGGTGGAGGCGCTGCGCGCCGGGGCCAGCGGCTTCCTGCTGAAGGACGCGCCGGCCAACGAGCTGGTGCAGGCGATCCGGGTGGTGGCCGCGGGCGAGGCCATGCTGGCCCCCAGCGTCACCCGTCGGCTGCTGGACAAGTACGCGGATCACCTGCCGTCGGGCGAGGAGCAGGTGCCCGACACGCTGCACACCCTGACCGACCGCGAGGTCGAGGTCCTCAAGCTGGTGGCCCGCGGGCTGTCCAACGCGGAGATCGCCGCCGATCTGTTCGTCAGCGAGACCACGGTCAAGACCCACGTGGGCCACGTCCTCACCAAGCTCGGCCTGCGGGACCGGGTGCAGGCGGCGGTGTACGCGTACGAGAGCGGGCTGGTCCGGCCGGGAGCGCAGTAGCGGTAGCGGCGCGGCGCCGCAGGCGCCCGGAGCCCAGTAGGCGCCCGGCACCGGCACCACCTGCCGGCAGGGCCGCTGCCCATCAGCGCGATAGCGCCAAAGCGCCCCCGGCCCCGCAGCATCGAAGCGCTGCGGGGCCGGGGGCGCACGTATCGAAGCGCCGCGAGGCCGGGAGTCGGCACAGCGCCGAAACGCTGCGGGCCGGGGGTTCGGCGGCCCCGGTGGCGGGGGCGTCAGTCCTTGACGCCGCGGCCCAGCTCCCAGAGGCGGAGCTTGCCCGCGTCGTCGACCGACCACTCGGCCCCGGTGATGCCGTCCCGGGTGGCCACGTACTGCTTGCCCTGCCACAGCGGCAGCACCGGCACCTCGTCCGCGACGACGTTCTGTACGTGCTGGAAGTCCCGCACGGCCAGGGTGCGCTGGCCCTGCTGCCGGGTGCGCGGGATCAGGACGTTCTCGATCGTGGAGTTCCGGTAGGGCGAGTTGAGGAAGTTGCCGGGGCCGAAGAAGGGGGCGACGTAGTTGTCGGGGTCCGGGAAGTCGGGGTACCAGCCCATGCCGTACACCGCGTACTTGCCCTCGGCAGCCGCCGGGCGGTAGGTGCCCCACGGGACGTCCTGGATCTTCGCCTTGAACAGCCCGCTGTCGTTGAGCTGTTGCCGCAGCGCCTGGAACTCCTTGGTGGTGACCGTGCCGTAGTGCTCCGAGGAGTAGGAGAGCGTCACCTCGACCGGCGTGGTGATGTCGGCGTCGCGCAGGATCTTCTTGGCCTTGCTGACGCTGGGCTCGCCGTAGCTGTTGTAGAAGGAGTTGGTGTGGGCCGAAGTGCCCGTCGGCACCAGCGAGTACAGCGGGACGGTGGTGCGCCGGTAGACGTCCCGGGTCAGCGCCTGCCGGTCCACGAGCTGGGCCATCGCCTGCCGGACCGCCTTGCTGCGCACCGAGGAGTCGTCGGTGTTGAAGGCGAGGTAACGAATCTCCTGCCCCGACGACTCGGTCAGCTTGACGTCGCTCTGGTTGGTGTCGCGCAGTCGGACGACCTGCTCCGGGGCGAGCGTGCGGTTGACCGTGCTCACATCGCCCTTGTCCAGCGCCTTCTGCATGTCCTTCGCCTCGGCGAAGAACTTCAGCTCGACCTTGCTGTTCCTGACCTCGACCGCGCCCTGGTACTTGGGGTTCTTGGTGAAGACGGCCTTGGTCAGCCGACGGTCGCGGGTCTCGGTGCGCAGCGTGTACGGGCCGGAGCCGGTGACGTCGAAGCCGGACCTGAGCTTGTCCTTGGCGTAGTCCTCGCTGTCGAGCAGAGCGGCGGCGGGGGTGGCGAGCTTGTGCGGGAAGGTGGCGTCGGGCGACTTGAGGTGGAAGACGACTTCCAGTTCGCCGGCGGCCTCGACCTTGTCGATGTTGCTGGTCAGCGACAGCGGGCCGTTCTTGTAGTTGATGGCCTGGGTGCGCTGGAAGGAGAAGACGACGTCCTGTGCGGTGAGCGCGTTGCCGTTCGCGAAGGTCAGTCCGGTGCGCAGGGTGCAGCGGAACTGCTCGCTCTGCTTGTCCTGGAACCCGCAGGTGCGCGCGGCGTCGGGCACCGGCTGGTTGCCCGAGCGCGGCATGCGCAGCAGCGTCTGGAAGACGTTGTGCATGAGGCTCCACGCACCGACGTCGTACGCCTGGGCCGGGTCGAGCGGCGCCGGGGCGCCGTCGGTCGCCTCGATCAGGTCGTTACTCCCCACGACGATCGAGTCGCCGTCGGAGCCCGCCCCATCGGCATCCCCGCAGCCCGCGAGAACGGATGTCAGCAGGCCCACCATCGCGGGCAACACCATCGCCTTACGGTTCATTCTCGGGGGTCTCCCTACCATCGAAACCCGGGGCCCTATCGCTGTTTGGCCAGCAGGCTACGGGGGTTGTGCTGAAGTTCTCCGGAAGACATTAGTAGGCGACCCCAGCATTACTGGAAGGCGGCGGAGTTGAGGAGATATCTCGGCACCATAACGCCGCCCCGGCGCGGGATATGCGCAACGCAGAACGATTCGTACGAGAGATGCCCAATCGGGACACAAGGCTGCGCGCCAAACCGCCCAAATCTTCCCGTCAGCACACCCAACGGCGCCCTGTCGACGGCCGGTTCGGTGAGATATGTCACGCCAATGATCACGCCGTGACGCCCGTTTACGGCCCGGTCAGCGCCGCCGAAGCTAAGCGGAATTCGATCAGCGCATTCCACAACCCGGGCTGCACACGCGCTGCATATGCCGTGATCAATTTCCGTAACCGATCCGCGGCCGGCGACCGACCGGGCCGCGCGGGCAATCGCGAAGTACCGCACCCGCACGGCCCGTTGGGACGGTAAGCATTACCTCACCCAAGGAAGATCATTTCCCCTAGTTCCGCTATCCCATTGCGCTCCGTCGCACGGTTATGACGCACCGCCCGCGAAGGGAATACGACATGCGACCGATCGATTACGGAATCGACGTCCCGACCTGCTCGCGCGGGGTGATCAGGGTGCGCAGGAACGCCAGGTCCACCTGGAGCAGCGAGGGGGCGACCGTGCGGCCGGGCGCGGGCTCGATGGGGGCGACGGACGGCACCGCGAGCACCGGGCAGCCGGCCGCCTCGGCAGCCGCCACGCCGGTCGCGGTGTCCTCGATGACGACGCAGCGCCGGGGGTCGGCGCCGAGGCCGGCGGCGGCGAGCAGATAGGGGTCCGGGTACGGCTTGGTCCGCTCCACCTCGTCGCCGGCGACGGTGAGCGCGAAGTGCTCGGGGCCGAGCGACCGCAGCACCTGGTCGATGATCCGCCGGTGCGAGGCGGAGACCAGCGCGGTCGGCACGCCGTGCGCGGTCAGCTCGGTCAACAGGCGTCGGGCGCCCGGCATCAGCGGCACGCTGCCCGCGATCAGTTCCGTGAAACGGGCGTTGAGCAGCGGGACCAGCGCGTCGAGCGTGATGGCGGCGCCGGTGGTCTCGATCAGATAGGAGGCGCTGCGGGTCATCGGGCCGCCGACGACGACCGCGCGGTCCGCCTCGTCGAGCACGTGCCCGAGCTCCGCGAAGATCGCGGCCTCCGCCGCCCACCACAGGCCCTCGGTGTCCACCAGCGTGCCGTCCATGTCGAGCAGCACGCCCTCCAGCGCCGGGGCGGACTCCGCCCCCGCCGGCGTGTCGACCGCGGGGATGCTACTGGTCATCCATCCACCTCCGTGACGAGTGGCCCACAGCGGGCCGTGCCCGGCGGGAAGGCCCCGCGAGGACAAGGGAGCCGGTCACTCTCCGTTGGGCAGAGGATGACTGGCTGTACTGGACCGACAAGTGTACGTCCGGCGCACTCCCGGCGCGCCCGGATATCTCACGGTTCGGCCCCACCCGGTGGCCGTCGCCACGCCCCCGTGCGCCGCCCGCCCGTCCCGCCCCGGGCCCGGCTCACCCCGGCCGGGCCCGCTCCTGCCCGGGCCGCACTCCGCCACACGGGGCACGGCCGCCCGCACCCACCCGCCCGTCGGGGCCGGGCCACGGCAGGGCCCAGGCAGCGCCGGGCCCGCCCCGCGGGAGAAGGAGCAGCAGAGCGCCCGGCACCGGACGTCAAGGTCTGGTGCCGGGCGCTCGGCTACGCGTCCGGTGGCGGGCGCCGGCCGCCCGCGGTGGCCGTCAGCGGGCGTTGAAGTACTTCGCCTCCGGGTGGTGGATGACGATCGCGTCCGTGGACTGCTCCGGGTGGAGCTGGAACTCCTCGGACAGCTTCACGCCGATCCGCTCGGGTTCGAGGAGCTCGGCGATCTTCGCGCGGTCCTCCAGGTCGGGGCAGGCACCGTAGCCGAGCGAGAAGCGGGCGCCGCGGTACTTCAGGTCGAACATGGCCTGCACCGAGTCCGGATCCTCGCCGGCGAAGCCGAGTTCGGCGCGCACCCGGGCGTGCCAGTACTCCGCCAGCGCCTCGGCGAGCTGCACCGACAGGCCGTGCAGCTCCAGGTAGTCGCGGTAGGAGTTGGCCGCGAACAGCTCGGCCGTGGCCTCGCCGATCTTGGAGCCGACGGTGACGACCTGGAGCCCGACCACGTCCCGCTCGCCCGACTCCTCCGGGCGGAAGAAGTCGGCCAGGCACAGCCGCCGGCCACGGCGCTGCCGCGGGAAGGTGAAGCGGGTGCGCTCGGTGCCGTCCTCGTGCAGCAGCACCAGGTCATCGCCCTTGGACACGCACGGGAAGTAGCCGTAGACCACGGCCGCCTCCAGCAGGTTCTCCGAGCGCAGCTTGTCCAGCCAGCCGCGCAGCCGGGGCCGGCCCTCGGTCTCCACCAGCTCTTCGTACGTCGGGCCCTCGCCGGTGCGCGCCTGCTTCAGGCCCCACTGGCCCTTGAACAGCGCGCCCTCGTCCAGCCAGGAGGCGTAGTCGACCAACTGGATGCCCTTGACCACCCGGGTGCCCCAGAACGGCGGCTCGGGCACCGGGTTGTCGACGGCCACGTCGGAACGGACCTGCCCCTCGTCCGGCTCCGGCTCGGCGACCTCGACCGCGCGCTTGGCGACCCGGCGCTGGCGCAGCTCGGGCAGGGTCGCGCCGGGCACGCCGCGCTTGACCGCGATCAGCGCGTCCATCAGCCGCAGCCCCTCGAAGGCGTCCCTGGCGTAGCGGACCTCGCCCTCGTAGATCTCGTGCAGGTCCTGTTCGACGTAGGCCCGGGTGAGGGCGGCGCCGCCGAGGATGACCGGGTAGTCGGCGGCCAGCTTGCGCTGGTTGAGCTCCTGGAGGTTCTCCTTCATGATCACGGTGGACTTCACCAGCAGCCCCGACATGCCGATCACGTCCGCCCGGTGTTCCTCGGCGGCCTCCAGGATCGCCGAGACGGGCTGCTTGATGCCCAGGTTGACCACGTTGTAGCCGTTGTTGGACAGGATGATGTCCACCAGGTTCTTGCCGATGTCGTGGACGTCGCCGCGTACGGTCGCGAGCACGATGGTGCCCTTGCCCTCCGCGTCCGACTTCTCCATGTGCGGCTCCAGGTGGGCCACCGCGCTCTTCATCACCTCGGCGGACTGGAGGACGAAGGGCAACTGCATCTGGCCGGAGCCGAAGAGTTCGCCGACCACCTTCATGCCGGCGAGCAGCGTGTCGTTGACGATGTCGAGCGCCGGGCGGGAGGTGAGCGCCTCGTCCAGGTCGGCTTCCAGGCCCTTGCGCTCACCGTCGATGATGCGGCGCTGGAGCCGTTCTTCGAGCGGCAGGCTCAGCAGCTCTTCCGACTTGCTGGCCTTCAGCGACTTGGCGGTGGCGCCCTCGAAGAGCTCCAGGAGGCGCTGGAGCGGGTCGTAGCCCTCCGCGCGCCGGTCGTAGATGAGGTCGAGCGCGGTCTTGACCTGTTCCTCGTCCAGCCGGGCGATGGGCAGGATCTTGGAGGCGTGCACGATCGCCGAGTCCAGGCCGGCCTTGACGCACTCGTCGAGGAAGACGGAGTTGAGCACGATGCGGGCGGCCGGGTTGAGGCCGAAGGAGATGTTCGACAGGCCCAGCGTGGTCTGCACGTCGGGGTGGCGGCGCTTGAGCTCGCGGATGGCCTCGATGGTGTTCAGGCCGTCCTTGCGGGACTCCTCCTGCCCGGTGCAGATGGTGAAGGTGAGGCAGTCGATGAGGATGTCCGACTCCTGGATGCCCCAGTTGGTCGTCAGGTCCTCGATCAGCCGCTCGGCGATGGCGACCTTGTGCTCGACGGTGCGGGCCTGGCCCTCCTCGTCGATGGTGAGCGCCATCAGCGCCGCGCCGTGCTCCTTGGCCAGCGCGGTGACGCGGGCGAAGCGGGATTCGGGGCCCGCGCCGTCCTCGTAGTTGACCGAGTTGATGACGGCCCGGCCGCCCAGCTTCTCCAGCCCGGCGCGGATGACGTCGACCTCGGTGGAGTCGAGCACGATGGGGAGCGTGGAGGCGGTGGCGAAGCGGCCGGCCAGCTCGCGCATGTCGGCGGCGCCGTCCCGGCCCACGTAGTCCACGCACAGGTCGAGCAGGTGGGCGCCCTCGCGGATCTGATCGCGGGCCATCTCCACGCAGTCGTCCCAGCGGCCCTCCAGCATGGCCTCGCGGAACTTCTTGGAGCCGTTGGCGTTGGTGCGCTCGCCGATCGCCAGGTAGGAGGTGTCCTGGCGGAAGGGGACGGTCTGGTAGAGCGAGGCGGCGCCGGGCTCGGGGCGCGGGTCGCGCTCGGTGGGCGTCATGTCCCGGACCCGCTCGACCACCTGGCGCAGGTGCTCGGGCGTGGTGCCGCAGCAGCCGCCGACCAGCGAGAGCCCGTACTCGCGGACGAAGACCTCGTGCGCGTCGGCCAGCTCCACCGGGCTGAGCGGGTAGTGCGCGCCGTCCTTGCCGAGCACGGGCAGGCCGGCGTTGGGCATCGCGGAGACCCGGGTGCGCGCGTGCCGGGCCAGGTAGCGCAGGTGCTCGCTCATCTCGGCGGGACCGGTGGCGCAGTTGAGGCCGATCATGTCGATGCCGAGCGGTTCGAGCGCGGTGAGCGCGGCGCCGATCTCGGAGCCGAGCAGCATGGTGCCGGTGGTCTCGACGGTGACCTGGACCAGCAGCGGCAGGTCGGCGCCGGCGGCGGCCAGCGCGCGCTTGACGCCGATGACGGACGCCTTGGTCTGGAGCAGGTCCTGGGTGGTCTCGACGAGCAGCGCGTCGGCGCCACCGGCGATCAGCCCGGCGGCGTTCTCCTGGTACGCGTCGCGCAGTGCCTCGTACGGGGCGTGGCCGAGGGTGGGGAGCTTGGTGCCGGGGCCCATCGAGCCGAGCACCCAGCGGGGCCGGCCGTCGGCGGCGAACTCGTCGGCGACCTCACGGGCGATGCGGGCGCCCGCCTCGGAGAGCTCGTAGATCCGGTCGGCGATGTCGTACTCGCCCAGTGCCGAGAAGTTGGCGCCGAAGGTGTTGGTCTCCACACAGTCCACGCCGACGGCGAAGTACTCCTGGTGGACGCTGCGCACGATGTCGGGGCGGGTGACGTTGAGGATCTCGTTGCAGCCTTCGAGCTGCTGGAAGTCGTCGAGGCTGGGGTCCTGCGCCTGGAGCATCGTGCCCATGGCGCCGTCCGCGACCACCACTCGGGTGGCCAGGGCCTCGCGCAGGGCGCGGACGCGGTCGGTGCTGGTGGACGATGGCGTGTACGAGGCCATGGGCGTGCTCTCCCTGAGGTGCGACGGCTGTCGGCTTTGCGTCTTCCGGTGGAAGGCGCACCCGGCCAGCCTAGCCCTCAGTGCCGAAGTGGCGCCGGACGTCCCGCGTGACGGGACGGTACGCGGCGGGTTCAACGGCCGAATCTCGACGTGCTCCGGTCCGTTGCTCAGTATCCGCAGGTCGACATGGGCCGATAGTGTTCAGCATTGTCGAACCGTAGGTATGGACCCGAGGAGGTTGCGCGATGGCACGGACCATCCAGTCGCTGGAGCGCGCGGCGGCGATGCTCCGGCTGCTGGCGGGCGGCGAGCGCAGGCTCGGCCTCTCCGAGATCGCCGCCTCACTCGACCTGGCCAAGGGCACCGCGCACGGCATCCTGCGCACGCTCCAGCAGGAGGGTTTCGTCGAGCAGGACCCGGCGTCCGGACGCTACCAACTGGGCGCCGAACTGCTCCGCCTGGGCAACAGCTACCTCGACGTCCACGAGCTGCGCGCCCGCGCGCTGGTGTGGGCCGACGACCTGGCGCGGGCCAGCGGCGAAAGCGTCTACCTGGGGGTCCTGCACCAGCAGGGGGTGCTGATCGTGCACCACGTCTTCCGCCCCGACGACAGCCGCCAGGTGCTTGAGGTGGGCGCGATGCAGCCGCTGCACAGCACGGCGCTCGGCAAGGTGCTCGCCGCGTACGACCCGGTGGCCCACACGGAGGCCGCCGAGGGCGAACGCCGGTCGTACACGGCGCGCACGGTGACCGAGCTCAAGGAGTTCGAGGGCGTCCTCGATCTGGTCAGGGCGCGCGGCTGGGCGGCCGACGTGGAGGAGACCTGGGACGGCGTGGCCTCGCTCGCCGCCCCCATCCACGACCGGCGCCGGATGCCGGTGGGCGCGGTCGGCGTCACCGGAGCGGTGGAGCGGGTGTGCGCGGACGGCACGCTCCGCCCCGAGCTGGTCGCCGCCGTGCGGGACTGCGCCCGCGCGGTCTCCCGCGACCTGGGAGCCGGCCGCTTCTAGGGGCGTACGGGCCCAGCCGCATCAGCCGGGGCCGGGTCAGCCCCGGCCCACCCCGCTCCGGCCGACCACCCGCCCCACCGCGAACCTCCGCGTACGCGGTTCGACCACCGCGACGGCCGGTCGCCCCGTACGAGCCGATCACGGTGCCGCTCCCGCGTACGCACCGGCCACGGGTTCCCGCCCAACGGGCGACCGGACGCGGCCCCACACCACGGCGCGACCGCCCCCGCCCACGCACTCGTACGGCCCCGCGCCTACCGCCCCCGCGGACGTCCCGCCCGCGCGCGGGGCCATGCGGCGGTGGCGCGTCGCCGATCCGGGGGGATGCGCGGGGTGCCCGCGGGTTCCGGTGGGCGCGGCCGGGTAGGGCTAACCACCCCGTACTCGACAGTCACTTACCCGCGAGTTTTGAGTCACAGGGCTCTTGACGGGGTGGAAGGCGTCGAGAAAACTGCCGTTCACCGGTCGGCATTGTCGAACACCTAACGACAGTATTCGCTATGGTGGGCAACGTCACGGGCCGGCCAAACGCGCTCACCGAGCGCGCGAACCTCCGGAAGGGACCCGGGGTTCGCCTTCCCTGGACGAACGACAAAGGAGTCGCGGGTGTCCAGCTCCGACATCTTCATCGGCGAAACCATCGGCACCGCCGTACTGATCCTGCTCGGCGGCGGCGTGGTCGCCGCCGTCACGCTCAAGCGGTCGAAGGCACTCAACGCGGGCTGGCTCGCCATCACCTTCGGGTGGGGCTTCGCCGTGCTGACCGGCGCGTACATCGCGGGCGGGGTCAGCGGAGCGCACCTGAACCCGGCGGTCACCGTCGGCCTGGCCATCAAGGGCGGCGCGGGCGGCACCCAGTGGAGCGACGTACCGCTGTACGTGGCCTCACAGCTCCTCGGCGCGATGATCGGCGCCGTCCTGGTCTGGGTCAGCTACTACGGCCACTTCCAGGCCCATCTGACCGACCCCGAGGTCATCGGCGCCCAGGGCGGGCAGGAAGGTCTCGTCGACCAGTCGGCCGCCCCCGCCGCCGGCCCGGTGCTCGGCATCTTCTGCACCGGCCCGGAGATCCGCAACGTCGTCCAGAACCTGGCCACCGAGATCATCGCCACCACCGTCCTGGTGCTCGCCATCCTCACCCAGGGACTGACCGAGGGGCTCGGCGTCTCCGGCACCGGCGCCCTGATGACCGCGCTGGTCGTGGTCGGCCTCGGGCTCTCGCTCGGCGGGCCCACCGGGTACGCCATCAACCCGGTGCGTGACTTCGGCCCGCGCCTCGTGCACGCCCTGCTGCCGCTGCCCAACAAGGGCGGTTCGGACTGGGGCTACGCCTGGATCCCCGTCGTCGGCCCCCTTGCTGGTGGGGCGCTCGCCGGCGGACTCTACGAACTCGCCTTCGCCTAACGCCCCGCCCACCGACGTCACTTCCGCAGGAGCCGCACACCATGACCGACACCCAGGACTACAGCTCGGCCCCGGGCGCCACCTCGCACGGCCACGGCCCGTTCATCGCCTCCATCGACCAGGGCACCACTTCGAGCCGCTGCATCGTCTTCGACCGGGACGGCCGCATCGTCGCGGTCGACCAGAAGGAGCACGAGCAGATCTTCCCCAAGCCCGGCTGGGTCGAGCACGACGGCGCCGAGATCTGGACCAACGTCCAGGAGGTCACCGCCGGCGCCATCAGCAAGGCCGGCATCACCGGCGCCGACGTCAGGGCGATCGGCATCACCAACCAGCGCGAGACGACGCTGCTGTGGGACAAGAACACCGGCGAGCCGGTGCACAACGCGCTGGTCTGGCAGGACACCCGTACCGACGGGCTGTGCAAGGAGCTGGGCCGCAACGTCGGCCCCGACCGGTTCCGCCGCGAGACCGGCCTGCCGCTCGCCTCCTACTTCGCCGGCCCCAAGATCCGCTGGCTGCTCGACCACGTGGACGGCCTGCGCGAGCGCGCCGAGGCCGGCGAGATCCTCTTCGGCACCATGGACTCCTGGGTCATCTGGAACCTGACCGGCGGCCCCGACGGCGGCGTCCACGTCACCGACGTCACCAACGCCTCGCGCACCCTGCTGATGAACCTGGCCACCCTCGACTGGGACGAGCGCATCCTGGCCTCGATGGAGATCCCGGCCGCGGTGCTGCCGCAGATCCGTTCCTCCGCGGAGGTGTACGGGACGGCCAAGGGCGGCGCGCTGGACGGCGTGCCGGTGGCCGCCGCGCTCGGCGACCAGCAGGCCGCGCTGTTCGGCCAGACCTGCTTCGCCAAGGGCGAGGCGAAGTCCACCTACGGCACCGGCACCTTCCTGCTGATGAACACCGGCAACGCACCGGTCAACTCGTACAACGGGCTGCTGACCACCGTCGGCTACCGGATCGGCGACCACGACCCGGTCTACGCCCTGGAGGGGTCGATCGCGGTCACCGGGTCGCTGGTGCAGTGGATGCGCGACCAGATGGGCCTGATCAACAGCGCGGCCGAGATCGAGACGCTCGCCAGCTCCGTGGACGACAACGGCGGCGCCTACTTCGTGCCCGCCTTCTCCGGCCTGTTCGCCCCGTACTGGCGCGCGGACGCGCGCGGGGTGATCGCCGGGCTCACCCGGTACGTCACCAAGGCGCACATCGCGCGCGCCGTCCTGGAGGCCACCGCCTGGCAGACCCGCGAGATCGTGGACGCGATGACCAAGGACTCCGGCGTGGAGCTGACCGCGCTCAAGGTCGACGGCGGCATGACCTCCAACAACCTGCTCATGCAGACCATCTCGGACGTCCTGGACGCGCCCGTCGTGCGCCCCATGGTCGCCGAGACCACCGCACTCGGCGCGGCCTACGCCGCCGGTCTGGCCGTCGGCTTCTGGCCGGACACCGACGCGCTGCGCGCCAACTGGCGCCGGGCCGCCGAGTGGACCCCCCGTATGGATGCGGACGTACGCGACCGCGAGTACAAGAGCTGGCTCAAGGCCGTCGAGCGGACCATGGGCTGGATCGAGGACGAGGAGTAATCATGACCACCCTGCAGAGCGTCCCCGAGCCCGGGACGCACTCGGCTGCCGGTCCGCGCCAGGACCGCGCCGAAACCCGGGACCGGCTGTCCAGCGCGACGTACGACCTCCTGGTGATCGGCGGCGGCATCCTGGGCACCTCGGTGGCCTGGCACGCCGCGCAGTCCGGACTGCGGGTCGCCATGGTGGACGCCGGTGACTTCGCCGGCGCCACCTCGTCCGCCTCCTCCAAGCTGGTCCACGGCGGTCTGCGCTACCTCCAGACCGGTGCGGTCAAGCTGGTCGCGGAGAACCACCACGAGCGCCGGGTGCTGGCCAAGGACGTGGCCCCGCACCTGGTCAACCCGCTCACCTTCTACCTGCCGGTCTACAAGGGCGGGCCGCACGGCGCCGCCAAGCTGGGCGCCGGCGTCTTCGCGTACTCGGCGCTCTCCGCGTTCGGCGACGGCGTCGGCCGGGTCATCTCGCCCAGCCGGGCCGCAGCCGACAACCCGGCGCTGCGCACCGAGAACCTCAAGGCCGTCGCCGTCTTCGGCGACCACCAGATGAACGACTCGCGGGTCGCGGTGATGACGGTGCGCGCGGCCGTCGAGTCCGGCGCCGTGGTACTCAACCACGCCAAGGTCACCGGGTTGCGCTTCACGCACGGCCGGGTCACCGGCGCCGACCTCCAGGACGGCCTGGACGGCAGCGAGTTCGGCGTGAACGCGCGCATCGTGCTCAACGCCACCGGCCCCTGGGTCGACCACCTGCGGCGGATGGAGGATGGCGGCGCGGCGCCCAGCATCCGGCTCTCCAAGGGCGCGCACGTGGTGCTCAAGCGGAAGGCGCCGTGGAAGGCCGCGATGTCCACGCCGGTGGACAAGTACCGCATCACCTTCGCGCTGCCGTGGGAGGACCAGCTCCTGCTGGGCACCACGGACGAGGCGTACGAGGGCGACCCGGGCGAGGTGCGGGCCACCGATTCCGACATCGACCAGATTCTGGCGGAGGCCGCGTTCTCGGTCCGCGACGAGCACCTGACGCGCGACCTGATCACCTACGCGTACGCGGGTCTGCGGGTACTGCCCGGCGGCCCGGGCGGCACCGAGTCCGCCAAGCGGGAGACGGTGGTCACCGAGGGGCGCGGCGGGATGCTGTCGGTGGCCGGCGGCAAGTGGACCACCTACCGGCACATCGGCCGCACCGTCATCAACAAGCTGGCCAAGCTGCCCGGCGGGTCGCTCGCCGAAGACATGGAACCGCTGTCGCAGCTCCCGCGCCGGGTGCCGCTGCCCGGCATCGCCAACCCGAACGCGGTCGCGCACCGGCTGCTGGTGGACCGCGAGCCCGGCGTGCGCATGGACCCGCTGACCGCGCGCCAACTCGCCACCCACTACGGCTCGCTGGCCTTCGAGATCGCCCGGCTGGTCGCCGACGACCCGGCGCTGGGCGAGCGCATCCACCCGGACGGCCCGGAGATCTGGGCCCAGGCGGTCTACGCGCGTGACCACGAGTGGGCGGAGACCGTGGACGACGTGCTGCGCCGCCGCACCACGCTGACCATCCGCGGTCTGGACACCGATGAGGTACGGGGCAAGGTGGCGGAGTTGCTGCGCCGCTGAGGGATGGCGGGTGACCACGGGCTGCCGCTGGGCGGGGCTGGTCGGGGCTGGTCAGCCGGTGGTCCGGCGAGGGGAGGGACCCGGGAGGGGGTCCCTCCCCTTGTTGCGTCCGGCTGGGGCCACGGCGGTTCGTACGGCTGGGGCCACGGCGCGCGGGGGTACGCGGTGTGCGCGGGGGTCGGAGAAATTCGGGCGGTACGACGTGGTGCGGGTGCCGAGCGGCCTCAACTAGCCGTGCGCAGCGACGAGTTCGGCCGGTCGGAAAGTCGGCCTTCGATGGCGGGTGCTGCGGGTGCGGGGCTTCGCGGGGCAGCGGCCCCGGACACGGCGCGGGCCTGCGGGTTGACGGCGCGTCCCGGGCCGGCCGGAACCGGTGGGCGCGCCTCGCTGAGAGCTGAAGGCGATGCTCCCCCAGGGCTGCGGCCGGGGGCGGGGGAAGCCGTAGGCTGGGGCCGCACGCAATGGAACTGGAACCGGCGGGGTCACCCGACCACCCCGGTCGGAAGGAGGCGCTGGGTGATCGAGCTTGAGGGGGTTCCCGAGCTGATCGACCCGGTCATGATCTGTGCCTTCGAGGGCTGGAACGACGCCGGAGACGCCGCCTCCACCGCGGTCGGGCACCTGGACCGGGAGTGGAAGGGCGAGGTGTTCGCGGCGCTGGACGCCGAGGACTACTACGACTTCCAGGTCAACCGGCCGACCGTGTGGCTGGACGGCGGGGTGCGCAAGGTCACCTGGCCGACCACCAGGCTCTCTGTGGTGCGGACCAGTGGCGACAAACCGCGCGACCTCGTCTTGGTGCGGGGCATCGAGCCGAGCATGCGCTGGCGTTCGTTCTGCAACGAACTCCTGGGCTTCGCGCACGAGCTGGGCGTGGAGATGGTCGTGGTGCTCGGAGCGCTGCTCGGCGACACCCCGCACACCCGGCCGGTGCCGGTCAGCGGCGTGACCTCGGACCCGGATCTGGCCCGCAGCCTCGACCTGGAGGAGTCCCGGTACGAGGGGCCGACCGGCATCGTCGGCATCCTCCAGGAGTCGTGCACGCACGCCGGCGTCCCGGCGGTGAGCCTGTGGGCCGCGGTGCCGCACTACGTCTCGCAGCCGCCCAACCCGAAGGCCACCCTGGCCCTGCTCAACCGGCTCGAAGACCTGCTGGAGCTGCGCATTCCGCTCGGCGAGCTGCCGGAGGACGCGCGGGCCTGGCAACTGGGCGTGGACCAGCTCGCCGCCGAGGACAACGAGGTCGCCGAGTACGTGCAGTCGCTGGAGGAGGCCCGGGACACGGCGGAGCTACCGGAGGCGTCGGGCGAGGCCATCGCGCGCGAGTTCGAGCGCTACTTGCGCCGCAGGGACGGCCAGCCGGGCCCGGCCGGCCACGCCACGGAGGGCGGCACCGTCTCCGACGGCCGCGACTCCTACCTCCGCGACCCGTCCAGCGGCCGTACGCGCAGGACGACGGCGCGGGAGGAGGGACCCGAGGACGCACCGGACGAGGCGCTGCCGGACGAAGCGGCAACGGATCCGGACGAGGCGCAGGCCGAGACGCCGGGCGACGGGACGGCGCCGGTCGAGGCGACGGAGGTGGGCGGCGGGGCCGCCCCGGCCGGCGACGGCGAACGGCCGGCGGGTGGGTCGCCCGAGGCCGAGCAGGACCGGCCCGCGGCTGATGCGGAATCGACGGCATCGGCCGAACCCACTGAACCGGCTGAACCGGCCGCATCGACCAAGCCGGCTGCGTCGGCCGAACCTGCCGGGCCCGCGAAGGGCACGGCGGCCCGGCGGAGCCGCCGCAAGCCGAAGGCCGCGGAGCAGGGCGAGGAGGCCGCGGGCTCCGCGGACACGGCGGACGCCGATGGTGCCGTGGGTTCGACCGGCCCGACTGGCTCGCGCGGTACGGCCGGCCCCGACGGTGCGGGCGGTGGTCGCGGCAGCCGGGGCGGTCGCCGTGGGCGCGACGACCAGGCCGCGGACGAGGGCGAGTCTCCGGACCCGGAAGGCTGATGCACCGCGGCGGGGCGGGCCGCACCACGGGCCCGCCCCACCCGGGCGTGAGCCACCGTGGCCCGCCCCACTCCTGCGCCAACCACGCCGGCGCGAGCCACACCGATCGACAGCCGGGCGACCTTCACGGGCCCGGCACGGGCGTCGCCTGCCGCCCCCACCACCACCGAAGCGGTGCCCCGGCGGGCGGGCCCCATCACGCCCCGATCGGCCCCGGCCCACAGCCCGAGCGAAATCGGCGCTACGGCCGAAGCGAACCGCCACCACAGCCCCACCGAATCGGCACCGCGGCCGAAGCGAACCGGCACCACGCCCCGAGCGAACCGGCACCGCGGCCCCAGCGGACCAACACCACGGCCCGGCCCCGAACGATGTCGGAGCCGGGCCGGTGCCAGCGTCGCTGCGGCGACCGTGCTGCGCTGCGCCTACAGCGCCACGCCCAACAGCGCGTCGACCGCACGCGAGACCACGCCGGGCGCGCCCTCGTCCGTGCCGCCCGATGCGGTCTGCCGGTCCACCCAGCGGTCGACCGCCGCCAGGGCGGTCGGGGCGTCCAGGTCGTCGGCGAGCGCCGCGCGGATCTCCTCGACCAGATCGTCGGCCGCCGGCCCGTCGGGCCGGGAGACGGCGGCGCGCCAGCGCGCCAGCCGCTCGACGGCCGTGCGCAGCACCTCGTCCGTCCACTCCCAGTCGGCCCGGTAGTGGTGGGCGAGGAGGGAGAGGCGGATCGCGGCCGGGTCCACGCCCTCGCGGCGGAGCTGCGAGACGAAGACGAGGTTGCCCTTGGATTTGGACATCTTGGCACCGTCCAGGGCGACCATGCCGGCGTGCACGTACGCCTTGGCGAACGGGCGCTCGCCGGTGAGCACCTGTGCGTGCGATGCGCCCATCTCGTGGTGCGGGAACGCCAGGTCGGAGCCGCCGCCCTGGACGTCGAAGCCCATGCCGAGGTGTTCCAGGGCGATGGCGACGCACTCGATGTGCCAGCCGGGGCGGCCGGGGCCGAGCGAGCCGCCGTCCCAACTGGGCTCGCCCGGGCGGGCGGCCAGCCAGAGCATGGGGTCGAGCGGGTTCTTCTTGCCGGGACGGTCCGGGTCGCCGCCGCGCTCGGCCGACAGCAGCCGCATGGCCTCGGCGTCGAGCCCGGAGACGCCGCCGAAGCCGGGGTCGGACTCGATGGAGAAGTAGATGTCACCGTCGACCTCGTACGCGGCACCGAGCTCGCGCAACCGCTCCACCAGCGGCACGATCCGCGGTATGGACTCGACCGCGCCGATGTAGTGGCGCGGCGGCAGCATCCGCAGGGCGGTCATGTCCTCGCGGAAGAGGGCGGTCTCGCGCTCGGCGAGCGCGGTCCAGTCATCGCCGTTGGCCACCGCGCGCTCCAGCAGCGGATCGTCGATGTCGGTGACGTTCTGGACGTAGTGCACCTGCCGCTTGGTGTCGAGCCACACGCGCTGTACGAGGTCGAACGCGTTGTAGGTCGCCGCGTGTCCCATGTGGGTGGCGTCGTACGGAGTGATGCCGCAGACATAGATGCGGGCGACGGGACCGGGGTCGATGGCGATCGACTCCCCGGTCGCGGTGTCGTGAATCCGGAGGTCGCGGCCCTGACCGGGCAGGGCGGGAACCTCAGAAGCGGGCCAGGCATACATGTCATGAGCGTAACCGGACGCGGCATCCGGCTACGAACCGGATGGCGCGTCTTGGCGTGATACGCGGTCTTGCGGAGCCGGCCTCCACGTGCTGCGTCAGACCGGCGGCCAGGGGATCGGGGGCCACTGCCCACTGGGCTCGGGATGCCTACCGCTCCGTACCAGATCGGCTATTCGGCCGCGGAGCGCCTCGATCTCGGCCGCGGTGATCAGTTCGGCCAAGCGGGCGGCGAGCGGCGCAGTGTCGGCCAGTTCGGCCGAAAGCCGCCGTAGGACCTGACGGGCCTCGTCGGGCAGCGGCTCCCCCGCCCAGCCCCAGAGCAGCGTGCGCAGCTTGTCCTGGACGTGGAAGGCGACGCCGTGGTCGATGGCGTAGAACCCGCCGTCCGCGGTGGGCAGCAGGTGGCCGCCCTTGCGGTCGCCGTTGTTGATGACCGCGTCGAGCACGGCCAGCCGGCGCAGCCGCGGCTGGTCCGCGTGGACGAGGAGCGCGGTGCGGCCCCCGCCGACGTCCGCCTGCCCGACCGCCTTCCAGCCGGGGCCCGGCTCACCGCCCTCGACCAGCGCCAACAGTTGCGGACCCGGGTGATCCTCACCGCCCTCCCCGTCGCCGTCGTCCGGGGCGTCGACCCACAGTTGGCACATGCCCTCGCCGTAGGGCCCGTCGCGCAGCACCGTCGGCGGGATCAGCCCCCACCCGGTGGCCTCGGAGACCTCGTACGCGGCGACCTCGCGCCGGGCCAGGTTGCCGTCGGGGAAGTCCCACAGCGGCCGTTCCCCGACCACCGGCTTGTAGACGCAGGTGAGGCTCTGCCCGCGGTGGCTCGCCGTGCACAGCAGGACCGCGTTGGAGGCGTCGGTGACCTGGCCGCGCACGGTCAGCTCGCCGGCGGCCAGCACCTCGGCCGGGGTGGGCGCGTCGGACGCCGCGGGGGCGGTGGTGGCCGCGCCCTGGGGCGTCAGGCCCCCCTGCGGTAGCCGTTCTGGCGCGGGCATACGTGTCCCTCCGGGTCGAGCGGCAGACTGCACAGCGGGCACGGCGGACGGCCGGCGTTGACGACCTCAAGGGCGCGCTTGGCGAAGGCCCTGGCCATCGTGCCGGTGAGCCGCACCCGCAGCATCGGCGGCCCGTTCACGTCGTCTTGCAGCAACCGTTCCTCGGCCTCGGCGAGGTCCTCGTCGGTGTCGGCTTCGAGCTCGACCAGCGCCTGTGCCTCGACCACCATGCGCTGCTCTTCGCCGTCCCAGGCCAGCGCCATGGTGCCGACCCGGAACTCCTCCTCCACCGGGGCGTCGAGCGGCGCCGTGTCGGTCATCTCGGCCGGCGCGACGGCGGGCACCGGCGCATTGCCGCCGGTGCGCCGCACGACCTCGTCCAGCAGCTCGTCGATCCGCTCGGCCAACGCCTCGACCTGCGCCTTCTCCAGGGCGACGCTGGTGGTCCGGCCGGCCGCCGACGCCTGGAGGAAGAAGGTACGGCGGCCAGGTAGCCCGACCGTACCGGCGACGAAGCGGTCCGGCGGGTCATAGAGGAACACCTGACGGGACAACGTCCTGCTCCATTTTGTTTCGACGGATCGGCTCGGGGTGGGTCTGCGCCGCTGGGGGCACGGGCCCGGCCGCTGGTGGCCGCTGATCCCGCCGTCCTGGGTGCCAAGACCACGGTCTCATGCGCGGAACCACCCTACTGCGCGCGGAGATCACGGTGCTCCCGCGCCACCCCCCACCGCCGCGTCCCCGGCCGCAACGGGCCCTTCTTCGGTGCGCGGCGCCAGTCCTGCGAGGTTCCCGGTGTCCCCGAGCCGCAGCAGGAAGGGGCGCAGCCTGGTGTAGCTGATGGCGGTGATCGAGCACGGCTCGACGGAAATCCGCTGGAAGAGGTCGAGGTGCATGCCCAGCGCGTCGGCGACCAGCGACTTGATGATGTCGCCGTGCGAGCACATGACGTACCGCGCGTCCTCGCCGTGCTCGGCCGCCACCCGCGCGTTCCAGTCCCGCACCGCCTCCACGGCCCTGGCCTGCATGGCCCGCATCGACTCGCCCTCGGGCCCGGGGAAGACGGCGGCCGACGGGTGCCGCTGGACGACCTCCATCATCGGCTCGTCGTTCAACTCCGCGAGTTTGCGGCCCGTCCAGTCGCCGTAATGGCACTCGCCGATCCGCTCGTCGGTGTGCACGGTCAGCTCCGGGCGTGCGGCGAGCAGCGGGGCGAGGGTGTCCGCGCAGCGCGGCAGCGGGCTGCACACGGCGGTCGCCAGCGGCAGCTCCGCGAGGCGTTCGGGCAGGCCGGCGGCTTGCGCGAGGCCGCGTTCGTCGAGCGTCACACCGGGCGACCAGCCGGCGAGCACGCCCGAGGTGTTGGCGGTGGACCGACCGTGTCGGATCAGGATCAGCGTGGGCATGTCGATCAGCGTACGACGCTGATCGGTCGTGCTCACGATGCATATGCGCCGCGGTCGGGGAAGAATCCCCGGCGTGATCGTGGACTGTGCCCTCTACCGTGACGGCCGCCGTGCGGCGGACCCCGCGGACATCTCCGACGCCGTCGAGCAAGCGCGTAGAAGCGGCGACGCGTTCTTGTGGATCGGCCTGTACGAACCGACCGAGGAGGAGTTCAGCGAGGTCACGGGCGAGTTCGGGCTGCACCCGCTGGCCGTGGAGGACGCGCTCAGCGCCCACCAGCGCCCCAAGCTTGAGGTGTACGACGACTCCCTCTTCCTGGTGCTCAAACCGACCCGGTACGAGGAGGGCGGCGCCACCCTGGTCACCGGGGAGCTGATGGTCTTCGTCGGCGACTGCTTCGTGGTGACGGTGCGGCACGGTGCGGCCAACCCGCTCGGTGCGGTGCGCGCACGGCTCGAACAGAGCCCGGAGGTGCTGCGGCACGGCCCGACGGCGGTGTTGTACGCGGTCGCGGACGCGGTGGTGGACCACTACCTGGAGGTGGCCGACGCGCTGCACACCGACCTCGACGCACTGGAGGCGGAGGTGTTCACGCCGGACGGCGCCGGCGCGAGCGGCTCGGCCAGCCGGATCTACGCGTTCAAGCGCAAGGTCCTGGAGTTCCGTCGGGCCACCGCCCCGCTCACCGAGCCGATGGCCCGGCTGGCCAGCGGCACCGTGCCCTTCGTCCACCCCCCGTCCCAGCCCTTCTTCCGCGACGTGAGCGACCACCTGACGCGTACGAACGAACACGTGGAGGGCCTGGACCGGCTGCTGTCGGACATCCTCGCGGCCCATCTGGCGCAGGTGGGCGTCCGGCAGAACGACGACATGCGCAAGATCTCCGCCTGGGCCGCCATGGTGGCCGTGCCGACCATGGTCGCCGGCGTCTACGGCATGAACTTCGACCACATGCCCGAACTGCACCAGCCGTGGGGCTACCCGGCGGCGCTCACCGTCATGGTCGGCTCGATCGTGGTGCTGTACCGGATGTTCAAGCGGCGCGGTTGGCTGTGAGGGCGGCGCGGGTACGCGGGCGCGGGCGCGCGGAGCGGCGCGGAACGACCGGGCGAGCCAGCCGGGGCGGTCGCGGCGGACGAGCCAGCCGGGTCAGGCGAATTCGGCGGCCGTGGTCGCCGGGCCGCCGAGCGCGTTGCGCCGCTCGGGCATGCGCAGCGAGACCATCCGGCGCCAGCCGCCGGCCGCCTCGTACCCGTACACGCCGTGGATGCCGGCGGCCAGCAGCGCGCCCTTGGCCCGCGGCCAGCCGAGCAGCCGTCCCATGTGGTCCGTCACGGCCAGGCTGACCCGGCGGTAGACGCGGATCTCGGCGCGGGCGCTCTCCCGCAGCAGGGCCTGGATCATGCGGCCGTAGCCGGCGCCGGCGAGGCGGAGGAGTTCTTCGTGGCAGTAGGCGAGGTGGTTGTCCTCGTCGTCCGAGATCATCCGGACCGCGCGGCCGATGTCGGGGTCGTCGGCGAAGTACCGGCGCAACAGCCGCATCTGTTCCGCGGCGCGCTGCTCGGTGACCCGGCTGTGCGCGAGGTAGGCGACGATGTCGCGCTCGGTCAGCGGCTGGTCGCCGCGCAGCTTCTCGTGGGCGAGGCCGATGCCGCGCCGCTCCAGGAGCATCGTGTAGTCGGTCTCCGGCGGTACGTCGACGGGGTCGAGGCCGCGCTTGCGGAGCAGGGCCCGGAAGATCCGCCCGTGCTTGTCCTCGTCCGCCCCGTGCCGGGTGATCTTCCCGGTCATGGCCCGCTCCCCCGCCGGCACCAGCGCGGCGATCCGGGCGTTCTCCCAACCGCCCTGTGACTCGCCGCTGGCCGCGATGGAGCAGAACAGCCGGAAGGACTCGTCGTCATCGAGGATCTCCTGGAAGACGCTGCGCGCCGAGAGCACCATCGCCACCTCCATGAAGCGCCGCACGACAACCGTGCGGAACCACCGGGAACACCAGCAACACCGGAACGTCCCCGCACCAGAACCAGTCGAAGGCCGCGGGCCCGCGGCGGCAACAGGGGCCGCGGACGGCTACGCCGGTCGGGTGAGTGCGCCCGGTGCCGCCACGCCCGTAACCGTGTGGCGGGCCCGGCGTTGTGTTGGGTGACGGCCGTGGCGGGGAAGACCCCCGAGCCCCCACCACGGCCGCAGACTTCTCCCCCACCGCGCCGCAGCCGCGCCGCACTCTCGCCGGCGCCCCCTCCCCGCCCCGGGGCTCCTGGCCCTCGGTCCCGGTTTCCCGGTCGGGGCGTCCGAGGGGGCGTGCCAGGGGTCGTACGAGGCTCAGGCCAGCCCGGCGCGCTCCAGGGCCGTCACGCCCGCCCGCAGGCCCGCGAGCCGCTCCTCCAGCGTGAAGCCGGCCGGCATCAGCGACAGGGTGGTCACCCCGGCCTCGGCGTAGGCTCGCATCCGGTCCGCGATCCGCTCGATGGGCCCGACCAGCGTGGTGGCGTCGATCAACTCGTGCGGTACCGCGGCGGCTGCGCCCTTCTTGTCGCCGGCCAGGTACTTCTCCTGGATCTCGGCGGCTGCCTGCTCGTACCCCATGCGCTGGGCGAGCTTGTTGTAGAAGTTCTGCTTGGCGCTGCCCATGCCGCCCACGTACAGCGCGGTGTACGGGCGGAAGTGGTCGGCGAGGGCGGACACGTCATCGCCCACGGCCATCGGGACGGTCGGCACCACGTCGAAGCCGGCGAGGTCCTGGCCGGCCTTGGCCCGCCCGGCGCGCAGCGCGCCCAACGTGGTCTCCTCGGCGTGCTCGGGGGCGAAGAAGACCAGCAGCGCCCCGTCGGCGATCTCGCCGGTCTGCTCCAGGTTCTTCGGGCCGATGGCGGCGACGTAGAGCGGGATGTGCTCCCGGACCGGGTGCACGGTCAGCTTGATGGCCTTGCCCGGGCCGTCCGGGAGGGGCAGTTGCCAGTGCTCGCCCTGGTGGCTGAGCGGTTCGCGCCGCATGGCCTTGCGGATGATCTCCACGTACTCGCGGGTACGGGCCAGCGGCTTGTCGAACTTCACCCCGTACCAGCCCTCGGACACCTGCGGGCCCGAGACGCCGAGGCCGAGGCGGAACCGGCCGCCGGAGAGGGAGTCCAAGGTGGCGGCGGTCATGGCGGTCATCGCGGGCGTGCGCGCGGGGATCTGGAAGATGGCCGAACCGATGTCGATCCGCTCGGTCTGCGCGGCGACCCAGGACAGCACGGTGGGCCCGTCGGAGCCGTACGCCTCGGCCACCCAGCACACGGAGTACCCGAGCCGGTCCGCCTCCTGCGCGACGGCGAGGTTGTCCGCGTCCATTCCCGCACCCCAGTAACCGAGGTTGATGCCCAGCCGCATACCGCTCCCCTTACTCATCAGTAACGTCCCTGTGGCGGGGACTCTAGCGCGCATGGCGTGGCCGCGGCAGTGCCAGGGTTATCCACAGGCCCACCACGGGTCGCGGCGCGGCCAGTAAGGTCAGCGCCCATGGAGCAGAGGCACCTCGGCCGTACGGGCCTGCGCGTATCCCGGATCGGGCTTGGCACGCTGACGTGGGGACGGGACACCGACGAACACGATGCGGCGGACCAACTCAAGACGTTCTGGGACGCGGGCGGCACGCTGGTGGACACGGCCGACGTGTACGCCGACGGCAGCGCCGAGTACCTGCTCGGTCAGTTACTCGACGGGCTGGTGCCGCGGCGCGACCTGCTGATCGCGACCAAGGCGGGCAGCGTGCCCGACCCCGACCGGCGGTTCGACGGCTCCCGCGGGCACCTGCTGGCCGCCCTCGACGCCTCGTTGCAGCGGCTCGGCACGGACTACGTCGACCTGTGGCAGATCCACGCCTACGACCCGGCGACGCCGCTGGAGGAGACGCTCCAGGCCCTGGACATCGCGGTGAGCAGCGGCCGGGCGCGGTACGCGGGGGTGTCCAACTTCTGCGGCTGGCAGTTGGCGAAGGCGGCCACCTGGCAGCTCGCCGCGCCGGGCCCGCGCGCCCGGCTGGCCAGTACGCAGATGGAGTACTCGCTGCTCCAGCGCGGCGTGGAGCGCGAGGTGCTGCCGGCGGCGCAGGACCTCGGCATCGGGCTGCTGCCCTCCTCGCCGCTGGGCCGTGGCGTGCTGACGGGCAAGTACCGGCACGCCACGCCGGCGGACTCGCGGGGCGCGTCGGAGCAGTGGGCGCCGTTCGTCGCGCCGTACCTGGACGACACGGCCAGCCGCATCGTCGACGCGGTGGCCACCGCTGCCGACGGGCTGTCCACGACCGCGCTCCAGGTGGCGCTGGCCTGGGTGCGCGACCGACCCGGGGTGGTCGCGCCGATCGTGGGCGCGCGCAATGCGCAGCAGCTCAGAGCGGCTCTGTCGGTGGAGGCCCTTACGCTTCCTGACGAGATCTGCCAGGCGCTCGACGACGTCTCTGCGCCGCTGCACCGCTATCCCGATCACGACTGGAGCACGCTGTGAGTTCCGACCGCCCCGCGGGCGAGGCCACCTCCCCATCCGAGGGAGACACCGCACCGCAGGGGGACCCCGCGCCCGACCCGACCCCGACCGCGGGCGACCCGACGGCCGACCCCGCCGCGCCGGACGCCCGACCGGACGGCGTCCCCGCGCAGGCGGCGGCAGCCGAGCCGGAGGCCCGCCCGACGGCGGCCGACGCCGCGGCGCCGACGGACGGCGCGCAGTCGGCCTCGGGCGCGGGCGAGCCGGCGGCGGTGCGGGAGGCGGCTGCCGGGGCCCACGGGGCAGGCGCCGCTGCGGCCTCCCCGGTCATGGCCGGGAAGGCGGGGCAGGACGGGGAGGCGCCCGCGGCCGATGCCGAGCCGGCGGAGCCGGCGGCGGACGCAGCGGACTCAACAGATGTGGCCGAGACGGCGGGTCCAGCAGGCTCAGCGGGGGCGGCGGACACGGACGCGGCGGGCGGTGCCGAAGCCGGCGTTGCGGACAGCACAGCGGGCCCGGGTGCGGAGCCGGCGCCGGCTGCGGTTGCGGCTACGGCTGCGGCTAACGGACGTGTGCCGGCAGGCGCGGGCGCGTCCGCCGAGCAGGGCGCCCCTGACGGCCAGGAAGAGCCGGCGGGCGCGGGCGGGGCCGCGGCCGAGGCGGGCGCGGCTGCCAGCGCGCCGTCGAACGCAGCGACGGGTGCACCGGCCGGCGCCGCGCCCCGCGGCTCCGGTGGCGCTCGGGCCGACGGGGGCGGCAAGCGGTCGGCCGCCGCCGAGGCGCTGGCGGCTGCGGTGCGTGCCGTCGAGCGCGGCGAGGCGGACGCTGCGTCGTTCTTCACCGAATCCTCCCGGCGAACCCGGCCGGCCACCGCGCCCCGCCCCGCCGGCGCCGCCCCCGGCGGTCCCGCACCGGCGGCGACCGGCCCGCAGCGGCCGGGCAGCGCCGACGACAGCGGCCACGGCCCCCAGCCGAGCGGCCCCACCGGCCGCCCCGTACACCCGGCGGCTCCACAGGGCGGCCCGGCTGCCCCGTACGAGGCGGTGGCCGGCGACGACACCTCGCACGCGGGCCCGGACGCGTACCGGGCCAGCCCGACCGACGGCACGGGCAGTGCGGGCGGTACGACGTACTCCGGGCCGCAGGCCGCGGGGCCCGGCGGACCGGCCGCTGGTGGCGGACGATCCCCGCAGGCCGGGCCGGCAGCACCGACAGCACCGACGACATCAGCAACACCGGCCGCACCGTTCGACGGCCCCGACGCCGCCACGGAGTTGGACCGCACGCGCCAGGTGTTGGCCGCCGGTGGGGCGCCGGAACAACTGGCCGAGCAGGTGGTGCGGACGCTGGGCGAGCGGGCCGCGACCGCCCTGCGGGAGGATCCGTGGCTCCTGCTGGCCGTCGCCGGCGTCCGCCCCGAGCAGGCGGACGGCTTCGCCCGGGCCCTGCTCGGGGCCGAGTGCGGCCCCGGTGACGCGCGGCGCGCGCGGGCGCTGGTCAGTTGGCTCCTGGAGCGCGCGGCCCTCGAAGGCCACACGGCCCGGGAGACCTCCGCGCTGCGCGCGGCGCTCGCCGGGCAGGCCGTCCCCGACCCCGACGAGGCCCTGCGCGAGGCCGTCGCGGAGGGCGGAGTGCTGGTCTTCCAGGACGCCCTGGAAACCCCCGGTGCCGCCCCGCGTGCCCAGGACGACGCCGAGGAGGAGGAACAGCCGGTACGGGTCCTGTTGGGGCTCGACCGGTACGCCCTGGCCGAGGAGAGCCTGGCCGACGGACTGGCCCGGTTGATCAACACCTTCGACCCGACGGCCGAACCCACGCCGCCCACCGCCCCGGACGACACGGACGGGTCGCACGCCGCGGGTCCGCACGCCGCGGACGACACGAGTGGCCCGGCCGCCACCGACGACGGCACCGGCACCGGCACCGGCACCGGCACCCCGGAGGAGGCTCCGACCTGGGACTCCCTGGCGGAGGCAGCCCCCTCGTCGTCGGCCGCCGAGTTGATCAGAGCCGCGGCGGCGCACGGGCTGGTGGTGCACAGCGGGGGCGAGCGTGCCCGGGCCGAGCCGGTGGCGCTCGTCGCCGCCGCGCACGCCCGCGGACTACGGGCCTACGCGGCGGCGCACAGCGACGACGGCCGGCAGCGGCTGGCCGCGGCGCTGGCCGCCGCCGACCTCCCCGCAACCCTCGCGGTGACCGTCGCCGGGCTGCTCACCGACGCCGAGGGCCCCGGCCGGGACGCGGAGGGCGCGCTGGGGCTCGACCTGCTCGCGGTGCTCGACGCCCCGCACCTGGACGTGGAGGGCGCGGCGGCGCTGGTGGAGTGGCTGCCGGACGGCTGCCGGCTGGTGCTGAGCGGCGATCCGGGGGTGCTCGGTTCGGCCGGGCCCGGACGGGTCTTCGGCGATCTGCTGGCCGCCCGCGCCTGCCCACAGGTGGTGTCCAGGACGCCGGACCCCGGACCCATCGGCGAGTTGGTCTCCGGCATCGGCATCGGCGAGCTCCAGCAGGTCGCGGCGCCTGGCAAGGAGGTCGTGATCGTGCCGGTGCGGGACGCGGGCGAGGCCGTGCACCGCACGGTGCAGTTGGTGGCCGACTCGGTGCCGCGGGCGATCGGCGTACCGGTGCCGGACATCCAGGTGATCACCGTCGGACACGGCGGCGCCGCCGGCACCCGGGCGCTCAACGCCGCCCTCAAGGAACGCCTCAACCCCGGGCCCGGTCGGTTCGCCGGCTTCGACCCGGGCGACCGCGTCGCCTATGCGGTGGCCCCGGGGCGTACGGTCACCGGCACGGTGGTCGCCGCGGAGCCGGCCGGCCTGCGGCTCGACTGCGGCGGCGCCGGGGTACTCGTGGAACGGGCGCGGATCGCGGACGCGCTGCGGCACGGCTGGGCGATCACGGCGCACCAGGCGGCCGGCCGCCGCTGGCCCGCCGCCGTCGCCGTGCTGCCGGGCGACGCGGGCCACCTGCTCACCCGGGCCTGGGTCTACACCGCGTTCAGCCGCGGCGAGCAGCACCTGTCGGTGGTGCACGGCGTGGGCCAGGCGCTGCCGCACGCGGTGGCCGAGGTGCCGGCCACGGAGCGTACGACCCGGCTGCGGGCCCTGCTCCACGCCCAGACCCCGACGGTCTGAGCCCCACCGCGCGGGGCGCCGGGCCCGTACGGTGGCCGGCGCCCCGGGCGCACGCCAGCCCCGGGTCGCCCCGTGCGCCCGCGGCAGGGCGCACGGGGCGGCGCTGGCCCGGCCACCGGAAGCCGCGCTCCCGGCCGGACGTACGGGCCCGGGCCACCGGGCGCGGCCCCTCCCACCACCCGTACACCGCCCCACGCCCCTGCCCGCCAGCGCCCCGCGCGAGCCCGTATCCACCGGGCACGCGAACGGGCCGCCGCCCCGCCGGCGTCGACCAGCAGGGCAGCGGCCCGAAAGCAGACCCGGCCCGGGGGGCCCGGCAGAGCAAGCCCCGGCTAGGGCTCCGGCTCAAGCAGTTCCAGGTCGTCGTCGACGTCATCGTCCACGTCGTCGGGTTCCTCGTCGAAGACCGTGCTCACATCGAAGCGGCAGACGATGCGCTGCGGGTCGGTGTGGTCGAACGGCGCCGCCAGCCACTCCCCCGGCTCGGCCGGCTCGTCGGTGGCCGCCACCCAGAGCGTGGAGTCCCCCTCCTCCAGGCCGAACTCCTTGTGCCGGGAGGCGATTTCATCCGGTTCGTACTCTCCGAAGAGGACCCCGAGCGCGGCGTGCACGCTGCCTCCGACGGCCGCGGCCGACGTGCCCTTGCCGGACAGGCCGTTGCCCGCGATCACGTCCGGATCCAGGTCGGCGATCCGCTGCGCCTGGGAGAGCAGGCGCTGCGGCTCGGACACCGCGTAGTCCCTGCGGATCAGCACGCTGACGGCGCTCGGTTCCTCCGGCCCGTCGTAGGCGGGCAGCGTGTCGTCGCCGGGGATCTCGAAGGGCGTGACTTCGTCGTACGCGTCGTAGAGGAGTTCGTCGTAGGTCTCGGCAGCCGCGGCCAGTTCGTTGAACGCGGCGTAGACGGCCGGGTCGTCCCCGCCGACCCGTCGCTCGACGGCATCGAGGTGGCGATCCAGTGCGGCTTTCACCGCTTCAGCGGCGGCGCGTACCTCGGCAGCAGATGGCTGCGCAGCATCAGACATAGTGCAGACGCTATCCGTACCAGGGCAGTTCCCGCACAATAGATGCGATGCCGGAATACGAATTCTGCGATGTGTACGTGCCTCGGGGGGTATCCCGCAAGGCCACGACTCGCCTACTGACCGAACATGCCGAGTACGGACACTGGGAGTTGGACCGCCTGCGGCTCAACCCCGACGGCAGCCGCAAGGTGCGGCTGCGCCGCCGGATCATCCGGCAGTTGCGTGCGACCTGGTGACGCGGCGCGGGCCCGATGCCCCTGGGCCCGCGCCGCGCTCCACCCGTGGTCACCGACGCGCACCCGCTGGTGTCGGATCGGCCCGCACCGCCCCGGCCGACCCGGTCGACGGGGGCGGGGCGGTGCCTGCGGCAGCGGTTAGGCGGCGCGCGACCTGCGGTAGAGCACCGTGCCTGCGAGCAGCAGGCCGGCGCTGGCGGGCAGGGCGATGGCCAACGAACCGGCGCCGGTGGCGGCGAGCTGGTCGGTGGCCTTGGAGATCAGGTCCTCAGCGGGGCGCTCCGAGCGGGACGCCGGCAGCTCGGGGCCGCGCTCCATGTGCGTCTCGGTCTGCGGGGGCGTCTGCACCCAGGGCCCGGGCGGCTGCTCGGCGTGCGGCGGCTTGACCGGCTCCGGCTTGGGCGCCGGCTCCGGACGTGGCTTGCCCTCGGGCTTCGGCTCGGGCTTCGGCTCGGGCTTGGGCTTCGGCGGCGTCACTTCCTCCCGCTCGGGCGGCTGGGGCGGCGTCTCGCGGACCACGGGTCCGGCGTCGTTGGCGCACTTGTTGCCGAGCGCCGGGTTCAGCAGCCCGATGACGTTGATCGTGTTGCCGCAGGCGTTGACCGGCACGTGCAGCGGCACCTGGAGGTTGTTGCCGGAGCCCACACCGGGCGACCCGTGGGCGCCGCCCTGGGCCAGCGCCCCGCCGGACTGCGTGCCCTGCGCGGGCACCCCGCCAGGCCGCGGAGCGCTCTGCCCCGGGCCCGTGTGCTTCCCGGTCCCACCGGGCGTGGTCTTGCCGGGTGCCGTCTTGCCGGGCGTCTTGCCCGGCTTGGCCTTCCCGGTGGTGCCGCTGCCGTCCACGTTGGCGCATCTGTTGCCGGCTGCCGGGTTGAGCGCGCCGACCACGTCCACGGTGTTGCCGCAGGCGTTGAGCGGGATGTGGATCGGCACTTGTACGTTGTTGCCGGACAGGACGCCCGGTGAGCTCGTGGTGGCACCGCTGGCGGCCGAGTCCGCTTGCGCGTAACCGCCGGCCACGGCGAGTACGCCACCCGCGGCGGCCATGGTGATCAGGCCCTTCTTCGCGACCTGTCGCATAGGTTTGGTTCCCCTGATTCTTGCCGTCCGGAAGACACGGGAGCGCGAGCGCGCCCCGCGCCAATGCCCAGCGGCCCCGGAGTGCATGGCGCGCACTCCGGGGCCGCCCGGGTCTCACCCCCTTGCGGGGGCGAGGCTTAACGTCACTTGTTGATGCAGGTGTTGCCCAGGGCCGGGTTCAGCAGCCCGATCACGGAGATGGTGTTGCCGCAGACGTTCACCGGCACGTGGACGGGCACCTGGATGTTGTTGCCCGAGATCACGCCGGGCGAGCCCACGGCAGCACCCTGGGCGCCCGAGTCGGCGGCGGCAACGCCCGCGCCGGCGAGCAGCAGGCCACCAGTGGCAGCCGCAGCAGCGACGACCTTCTTGATCATTCTTCCTCCTTGTTGGCAATGCGGCCCCAGCCGCGGACCGCACACCCTGTAACGAAGGGGAAGTATTCGAGCAACGCGTCAAACAGGGCGTTCACTCTTCTCAGCTAACGCCCCGGGTGTCACTTGCGAAACGTGTCGATTCCGGACCCGTCGACACCCCTCGGCGACACCGAACGATCAGCAAGCGTCGATGAACCGGTCGAGCACCCGGACCCCGAACTTGAGCCCGTCCACCGGCACCCGCTCGTCCACGCCGTGGAACATCCCGGCGAAGTCCAGCTCCGGGGGGAGCTTCAGCGGCGCGAAGCCGAAGCCGCGGATGCCCAGGTCGTCGAAGGACTTGGCGTCGGTGCCCGCCGAGAGGCAGTACGGCACGGCGCGGGCGATCGGGTCCTCGGCGCGCAGCGCGGTCTGCATGGCGTCCACCAGCGCCCCGTCGAAGGTGGTCTCAAGGGCCTTGTCCGCGTGTACGTCCTCGCGCTTGACGCGCGGGCCGAGGATGCGGTCGAGGTCGGCCAGGAACTCCTCCTCGAAGCCCGGCAGGAAACGGCCGTCGACGTGCGCGGTGGCCTGGCCGGGGATCACGTTGACCTTGTAGCCCGAGTCGAGCATGGTCGGGTTGGCGGTGTTCCGCAGCGTGGCGCCGATGATCTTGGCGAGGCTGCCCAGCTTCTCCAGCGTCCCGTCCATGTCCTCGGGGTCGAGCGGCACGCCGAGCGCGTCGGAGAGCTCGTCCAGGAAGGACCGTACGGTCTTGGTGACGCGCACCGGGAACTGGTGCCGACCAAGGCGCGCGACCGCCTCGCTGAGCTCGGTGATCGCGTTGTCCTTGTGGATCATCGAGCCGTGGCCCGCCGTGCCGTCCACGGTGAGCTTCATCCAGTGCATGCCCTTTTGCGCGGTCTCCACCAGGTAGAGGCGCAGGTTCTCGTTGACGGTCAGCGAGAAGCCGCCGACCTCGCTGATCGCCTCGTTGACGCCCTCGAAGAGGCCCGGGTGGTTGTCGACCAGGTAGCGCGCCCCGTACGTGCCGCCCGCCTCCTCGTCGGCGAGGAAGGCCAGCACGATGTCGCGCGGGGGCTTGCGGCCGGTGCGCAGCCGGTCGCGGACGACCGCGAGCGTCATCGCGTCCATGTCCTTCATGTCCACGGCGCCGCGGCCCCAGAGGCAGCCGTCGGCGATCTCCCCGGAGAAGGGGTGGTGCGTCCAGTCGTCCGCGTTGGCCGGAACGACGTCGGTGTGTCCGTGGATCAGCAGGGCCGGCCGCGAGGGGTCCTCGCCCGCGATGCGCGCGACCGTCGACGCCCGGCCCTGGTGCGACTCGAAGATCTGCGGTTCGAGGCCCACCTCGGCGAGCTTCTCCGCGACGTACTCGGCGGCGGCGCGCTCGCCGGGGCCCGAGTGGTCGCCGTAGTTACTGGTGTCGATGCGGATCAGGTCCCGGCACAGGTCGACGACCTCGTCCTCGCCGGTGATGCTGGAACCGGTCCCGGCCGGGTTCGACTCGCTCACGCTGCCTCCTCGTCGTTCGTACGCCGCGCGTCCACCCCCGGGCGGGGTCGCCCGAGGCGTGGTCCGCCGTCCATACTCCCGCGCCGCCGTGCCCAGCCCAAGGCGGAAATACTGCCGATACGCGCTCGTCACACGGGTCCGCGGGCCGTCCGGCCGGGTGATCGAGCACCCCCGGATGTTTGCTATGGTTTTCCACGTCGGAACGGGCACGGCCCGGGCGGCAGACACCTAGTCCGGGTGGCGGAATGGCAGACGCGCTAGCTTGAGGTGCTAGTGCCCTTTATCGGGCGTGGGGGTTCAAGTCCCCCCTCGGACACCAGCTAAATCCCCACGGTTGTTCTCTGGCCGTGGGGATTTCGTGTTGCGCTCGTCGAGTCTGATCTCGGCGCGCACGATCGCGCGGTGGGCTTCGTAGGTGAGGTGGAGGCCGAGGCGTCGGTAGATCTCGGTCTTGTCAGCGGTCTTAACTTTTCTGGACGACGGTGGTGAGATCGCTGATGGAACGCACGATCCGCGCGATCTCGTCCTGGCTCATGCAGGCGGTGGGGCCACGGGTGGCGGCACGGAGGTCGGCCTCGGCTTTGACGCGGCGAGCCTGGGTTTCGGCGATCCATTGGGTGACGACGGTTGGGTCGGCCCCCGGCTTCGAGGGCGGCGCGGTGGGTGGCGAGCTTGGCATCGCAGTCGGTGATGACTCTCCGGGCCGTGGCGGCTGTGGTGGTGGCGCCTTCGGGCTCGGCAGCCGTGCTGAGGGACATCTGATCGATGGTGTCCTCCAGTCGGTGCGGGAGGAACACCTTGCTCACCTAGGCGTCCAGCGGGGGGATGACCCAGTTTTGTAGATGTTGCGCGGGTGCTGGACGTGGTTGGCCAAGGCGTATTCCTCTGGGAAGCGGCAGCGGTAGTACGCCTCGCCGTGGGACCACTGCCCTTGCATTCGCCGCGTGCACAGGGCGCAGGTGATGCGTCCTCGGAAGAGGTAGGGGTTGTGGGTGCGGTGCTGTAGGTGGGGGCGCGGGAGCGAAGGGTGGCTTGGGCCCGGGCGAAGGTGTCGTCGTCTACCAAGGGGGTGTGGACGATCTTCTTGGAGACGATCCACTTGTCCTGGCTGTTCCAGCGCATGGTGGCGGCGTAGCCGAGGGTGACGTCTTCGATGTCGGCCAGGGTTTCGTGTTTGTGTTGCCGGTTCCAGACGTTGCGGCCGATGTAGCGGGGGCTGGTCAGGATCGCGCGGATGGCGCTTTTGGACCACGCGACGCCGCTGTGGTGGGGATTGCGGGACCGGTCGTGAGCGGGATGGCAGGCGATAGTGTCGCGGGTCAGCCCTTCGGCGACGGCGAACAGCCCGAGCCCCTTGAGGTAATCGGTGAAGTTGCGGACCACAATCGGGGCCGTGGCCGGGTCGGGTTCCAGCCCGTACAAACGTTTGCCGTCTGCGGCCTTGGCGAGATGGGGGTGGGGCCCAGGTCCTTGAGTCGGTACCCGTAGGGCGGGCGCCCTCCGAGGTACCGTCCCTCCATCAGGGCGAGGGCGGACATGGCGGAGTGCACGCGGACCTTGATCCGGTTGCGCTCGCCTTTGGGACATGCCGCCGAAGACGGACATGATCAGGTCGTGGGCCTCATTGTCCGGATCGATAGGGCCCCCGACCTCCGGCACCCACAAGGGAACGCCGTAGTGGACGAAGAGGGGGAAGGTGTTGCCGAACTGGCTGCCGTAAAAGGCCCGTTGGGGCTCGCCGATGATCACTGCATCGAAGCCTCGGTCGGGGTTGGCGAGCCCGGCCAGCAGTGCTGATGCGCGAGGTCGGCGCTTCCAGGGCAGGGCGCGGCTATGCCCGATATCGAAGTACTCGTAGACGATCGTGCCGCCTGTGGAACTGATGAGCGCTTGAGCGCGGTTCATCTGCCGCAGGCGAGAGGCGTCGGGGTCCTGGTGGTCTTCGGTGGACACGCGCCCGCAGAAGGCGACGCATCCCATTGGCGGGCACTGAGGGACGCGTGGGAGGGGCGGGAGCGCACCCGGCGCGCAGCCAGGGAAGGGGAACGTCATCGTGTGCCACTGCCGTGGCCTTTCTGCCGTTGGTTGTTGTGGGCGTCTATCGATAGCTCGACTCTGCCCGAAGGGCCAGTTTGCTCGGCGTGGCGACGCAGGATGCGCACCAGGACAGCGGCGGCCGACAAGGTGAGCACGGGATCGCCCTCGGGGAGCACGACCTCAAAGCCTGGTGGCGGTGATAGATGGCGCTGGGGCAGGCTCCCGTCGCCGCCATCGCGACCGCGCGGCGGATCAGCGATTCGCATCACGGTTTCGCTGAGTGCAGGTACGCGGGGCGCGAATCGTCGGCCGCCATGGGCACGTGGCTGCCCACGTCGGTTGACGTGTTTTGGTAGGGCCTCATCGGGCCGGGACGAGTGAAGACGAGGACGTCCTCGTGCTGGATAACCGCCAGCGGGATGCCTCGGCGACGGGCATCGCGTACGTACTTCATCTGGAAGAACGATGAGCGAGGGATCAGACGACCGTCGTGGATGCCGGCTAGGAGCGCGACACAGCGCTCGGTAGGCGTGAGTCCCGCTGCCTGGCCGGCAGCGATCACGGCGGACGGCAAGTCGGTGAGTTCACCCCGCTCGCGCCACGGACGGGTCGTGACGACCGCGGTTCCCCCCGGTCGCAGCACAACCCGGCATTGGGTCAGGATCTCGGTGAAGGCGTGGAGGAGTCGGTCGGTGGAGACGTGGGCGAGGTTGGACGGGTCGTGGCTGTAGCGGTCACACCGTTTGACGACTCCGCGTTCGCCCGTCTCCCGCGTGGAGCGCACGTGCCCGTGTACCGAGTTCCCGTACGGACGCGAGGTGATGACGAGGCTCACCTTCCCGTGATGCTCGGGTGGGATGAGGCGGGTGAGATCGCGGGCGTTGCCGCAGCGCACGGAGCCGAAACCGGCGCCCGACTGCCGCACGGCGGTGGTCGTGTTGGGACGGACGAGGGCGGCCCACCGGGGCTCGTACTCGACCCCGAGCGCGTCGCGACCCAGGCGGATGGCTTCCACCAGCGTGGTGCCGATGCCGCACATCGGGTCCAGGACCAGGTCGCCGGGACGGGAGTAGGCGCTGATGGCGTGGGCGGATGAGCCGGGCGCGTAGCGATCTTTGCGCTGTGCCGCTGCGGAGGTGGGAGCGGCATTCCACACCGAAAGGGAAGTGGCACTGCGAGGTCTCCTTCGTCGCGGTTACGGGTGGCGAATCGCGGACAAGGCGACCAGGTCACAGTGGGCCACGCCACTCGCGCCGACCGTCGGCAGGAGGACCATCTCGTGCACGTCGTCGTGCCGACCGTCCTCGCCCTCCTCTGCGGGCAGCCTCGCCTACCGATGCACCTTCATCTGCTGGGGTTCAGCAAGGGAGGCTTCGCAGCCCTGAACCTGCTGTCACGACACCCGCGCCTCTTCACCGCCGCCAGCGTCTGGGACACCTCTCTGCTCAGCGACCGG
Organism: Streptomyces sp. 796.1; assembly: GCF_047525675.1. NCBI lineage: Bacteria > Bacillati > Actinomycetota > Actinomycetes > Kitasatosporales > Streptomycetaceae > Streptomyces > Streptomyces sp. 796.1. Next base: position 137,584 of record NZ_JBLIWA010000019.1, read on the forward strand.
CCACCGCACCCGCAGCTCGTGGAGGCTGCCGGCAGCACCGAGCAACTCGATGAGTACGACGTACGGCACAACCTGCGCTGCCACGCCGCAGCCCTGCGCGGAACCCACCGCATCGCGCTCGGCGCTATCGGCACGCTGGCAGCCGACTGGACCGCCGGCCACCAACTCCTCGACGCACTCCACATCCCTCACCACGCCTACCAGGACGCCCCGGCCCAGCACCGTTGGGACACCGCGTGGATCACTCCAGCCATGCGACACCTGCTCGCCCTCGAAGCCAGTCTGCACTGACGCCTCCGCGGAGCGAGGCGCGGACTCAGTACTTCAGCAGCTTGTCGCGTACGGGAATCCAGTCCAGTGCGGACTGGATTCCGTCCTCCAGGGGCAGCTTCGGCGTCCACCCCAGCAGGCTCTGAGCGCGGTCGCTCGTGGTGTACCCGCCGGCGACGTCGCCAGGGCGAGGGTCGGTGTCGATCGTCAGCAGGGGGGTGCTCACCACGTTGTTGAACGCCGCGCACAGCTCGCGGACGGTGGTGCCGGCACCGGTGCCCAGGTTGATCGCGATCGATGGCTTCGATGCGGTGAGAATGGAGTCGAACCGCTCGATCGCCGCGATGTGGGCTGCGGTGAGATCCCAGACGTGCACGTAGTCGCGGATGCCCGTGCCATCGCGGGTCGGGTAGTTCACGCCGATTACCGGGAACGCCGTGCCCTCCTGGTGGGCCTGGATGAGCTTGCCCAGCGCATGGCTGGGGCGCTTGAGCTGGAGACCGGTCCGCAGTAGGGGATCGGAGCCAACCGGGTTGAAGTACCGCAGCGACAGCACCCGCATCTTCCCGGCCGCGGCGATGTCGGCGAACATCTCCTCGCACACGGCCTTGGTCCGCGCATAGGGACTCTGCGGCGCCAGCGGCGAGTCCTCGGTGACGGGAGAACCGTCCTCGGCCTGATAGATGGAGGCCGAGCTGCTGAAGATGAGGCGATCGCAGCCGTTGCGATGGAGGTGGCGGACGAAGTCCAGGCTCTTCCCCACGTTCGCCTCGTAGTAGCCGATCGGGTCAGCCACCGACTCCGGTACCACGATCAGCGCCGCGCAGTGCACCACAGCAGAGATGTCCGGGTGCTCCGAGAACACCCTGTCAACCACGGCCCCATCCGAGATGTCGCCCTCGTAGAAGATCCGACCGTCGGTGAACTCCCTGCGGCCCGTGACCAGGCTGTCGAGAATCACCGGAGTCACCCCCGCGTCCAGACACGCCGACGCGACGGTGCTTCCGATGTAGCCGGCTCCGCCGGCGATGAGAACAGCCATGAATTGCCCCTTCTTGGCTCATGCGCGACCCAAGTTGACGATCAACAGCAAAGCTAGCGGAGCAGCGGGTAGAGGCTCGCGGAATCAGCCAATCGGCACGTTCCATCGCCTTGCCTGGCGGAAGCGCTATCCAAGGTTTCCGTCAGGATCGTGGACAGGCGCCTCCGTAGGCGATCGCTCCTAGGAAGGAGGCCATTGAATCGACGCCCACTGCCTCACGGTGCGCTATCGCAGGTTGCCTAGCTTGGCCCCGCCTGCTGAAACCATCAACGTGCTGCTCGACCGCGAACATTAGGTGGGTGGTGTTACGACCGAGAGGAGGCTGCGATCGGGCTGCCGGAAGCCCCGATGGCGACGATGGGTAATTTGGCGGCGAGCACGGTCGCGGAACCTTACCGACAGGTTCCTCTCGGTCACACATCCGCCATGGGCCTGGGCCCATCGGCCCGGCGCCCGCCACCTGTCGTCAGATAGGCCCTTGTCTTTCGGCCTGTTGCAGGCTTTCTAAACAGAGCGAGTACTTGCCTGCATTGATACTGGACCCACTAGCTTTGGCTATTTTCCCTGTCATGCCAATTTTGGATAACTGCGAGGTTGCGGTATACACTTCCGCCGGATGCGCGTGTGGCTGTATCTATGGAGCTGTGCAATTTGAGGCAGGATATGGAAGTTTCTCAGAACATTATGCCTAGCTTGGCGGAGGTGCACGAGGGAGGCGCCTTCGACCTTGTGGGTAAGCTTCCTGCTGAATTGGTTGACCTGGTTATCACTTCGCCACCTTACTGGGGACTTCGCGCCTACGGACTCGACCACAACGAGGATATCCTGCGAGAGTGGGAGGCTGAAGGTAGGAGTAAGGAGGTTACGCCTCCATACGACTGGCACAGACTTCACGGTGGTTGCCTTGAGCTTGAACCGCTCCCAGAGTGGTATGTGAGTAATCTTGTCGAAATTCTTCAACGAGGCGCGTCCGCATTGAAGGCGGGCGGAAGTATGTAGATCAACGTCGACGACACCTATTTCGCTAGATGGTCGAGTATCCGCTTCGACGGTCGCCAAGGTTTGGGCGACAATCCGAGAATGCGCAGGAAAACACCAATGGGAGGGTTTCGACAAGAGAAGCAGCTGCTATTGATCCCTGCACGCTTCGCTATTGCCATGCAAGCGGAGCGAATGGATTCTTCGAAACGACGTTATCTGGGAGAAACGGAATGTGCTACCGCGCCCCGAAACGGGACCGACTGAGGCTCGCACATGAACACTTCTTCCGCTTTGTGAAGCGCCCGAAAGAGGGGCGAGCGAAGTACTACTACGACATGCCCGCAGTGGAGGATGGCGCTCGGGATGTCGTGAGAGTCAACGCTGCGCCCGGCTCTGACTGACACTCGGCGACCTTTCCGGTAGAGCTGATCGAGCCGCGAATCGTAAGCTCGCGCCCTCCCGGCGGCCTCGCCTTGGACCCGTTCTGCGGCACGGGGCACTCTCTCGCAGTCGCGGTCAAGACCGGACGCCGAGGGTTGGGATTTGAGATTACCCCTAACTTCTCCGCGGCAGCGCGTGCGAATGTGACCAACCGGCAGTTCGCCACGACAACCGAGGGCGAGATAGGCCTGCCCAAGCAAGATGAGGGAGACCCACAGTCGCACCTGTTCTAGAGTTCGAATAGGCCGGTTTGGGCGGACATTGTTTTAGCTTTCTTCTTGACCTTGGCAACAAAGTCTTCGCGTTGGGCGCCGCCCTCACTGCTCGTGGTCATGGCTTGAAGGTAGTTCGGCACGGTCGTTCTGACAGTCTCGATCAGATCGAGCCGCAGTTTCCCGTCTGAGTCCAGAGCATCACTGTAGTCGAAGCCAGCAAATGTGATGTCCCAAGGCATTCCCGCTCCGACTGGAGTGAAGTTGATGCGCGACCGGAGTTGTTGAAGAATGCTGTGCTGCATCACTACATAGAGCGGCACATCTATTTGCTTTAGATATTCACCCTTCACGGCCACTTGGGTACCGAGCCGCTTGTACACGTTTCCAGTGTTCACTCCATAGTCTATCCTGTCGGGGCGTCCTTTACGTTTAGCTTCTTCGGTGAAATACGCGCGCCAGTCTTGGACATCGCCCGCTTTCCAGGCGTTCCAGGCCGGCCCAACTCCGCCGCCCCGCAAGTCGATTGCCTGCGTCTCGACCGCCATGAGCCGTGTTCCGCTTGGCGCGGAAGGTTCATCCGCGAATGCGACATAGTCGATGTTGAGTCTTGGAGTGAGCGTAGCCGCCACCTCAGGCACCAGAGTCGCCTGCCGATCCCCGAAAAAATCAGTCACGGCCCAATCGACGGGTGGACCGTCGAGCCGGTGGTCACAGACGGCGTAGGTGCGTTGCTGGCCGTTATCCCATTTAGCCGCATAAGGGACTGAACAGTAGCCAAACCCATATTGGCGCTGCTTCTCACACAAGCCACCCGCAAACGGGCAGCTTTCCTCTCTCCATGCCTTGGCGGCTGCTGGCGAGCCGCTGTCGTGGGGGAAGCCAAAAGCTTCAACGATGGGGAAGAAGGTTCCTCGTCGGTTCTGGCCCATGTTCTGCGTCATCAGGGCATGCTAGCCGTATCCGTAAGTCAACAGCGGGCCTGAGCGCTGAGGGCCATTAGCCTCGCGTTTTCATGAAGCAGGCTGTCCGACGGGTGGGCAGGTATGCCAAAAGTGCCTCCGACCAGCAAGAACGAGGATTGTCGAGGTCGTTGTTCCTGCCACCGCCAGAGGCACTTCTCAGGTGAAGAAGCGTATCGGGTCCTACCCACGCGTCCACAGTGCGAGGCAGATGGGGCTGTCGAGTTCGATGCGCAGCTCTCCGCCGGTAACCGGAGGGCAAGCTCTGCGACGTTGCTTCGGCGGCGGACGCCGAGTACCCGTACAAGGATGGCCTGGTCATCGATCCAGGGGCAGACGTCCCGTCGCTGAAGCCACGCCGCTCGGAGATGCTCACGCCTGACGATGGTTGTGATGGTCGAGCGAAGCGGCAGCGCCGCTATCGGGCTCAGCTAGTTGCCCCACCAAGGCGAGTTGCTGCACGGCCATTCGTACTCCAAAGGCGGCTGAGTCAGAGCGTCACCCTCCGCACTGACGCCGCGTCGAAACCTTGATTCTGTGGCTAGGCCACCGGTCGTGCCCGAGCGGTCACGGTCACCGGGCGGCCCGGCCGGCACGGCAGGCGCCTGGGCGCGCGCCTGGTGCGTACCGATCTCCGGTCGTGCCCGGTCGTGGTGCGGGGCGAGGCCGGGGGCCCGGGTGAGGGGCGGATGGGGGTGGCCGGTCCGTGGCGGTGATCAACGGGGTGAACCGATCAGCAAGTTAGTCGCGGCCGGCGCTGTGCTAGCGTCGAAGGCCGCTCTCAAGCCGGAAGCGCTGGGGCGGGTCCCGGGGGGACCGGGTCGATGACAAGCGTCGATGGCGAGCGTCGACGGCAAGTGCAGACCTCGGGGAAGACTGGGGAGAGAACCGCAGTGACCACCGACGGCCCGGCTCGGGCCGACGTCAGTGGCGGCGATGACGCCGCCGGATGTGCCCGGACGAAGCACAGGCAGCCGAGCGAGCAGACGGACAGACGGTCGGCCGGCATCCGAGTGCCCGCCGACCTGGGTGCGCGGATCAGACAGGGCGCGGTGCGCGCCCTCGTTCACCCGGTGGGCGCCGCGCTGGCGCTGGCCGGCGTGCTGCACCTGCTGTGGGTGCTGCTGATCGCCAACAGCGGCGGCGACCTGGCCGCGCAGGACGCCTGGGCGACCTTCGCCACGGAGTACCCGGGGTACGCGTACAACTTCGCCTGGTTCGGTGGCATGCACCCCGTCTCGTACAGCGTGATCTCGCCGTACCTGATGGCCGAGATCGGCGTGCGCACCACGATGGTGATCGTCGGCACGCTCTCCGCGGGGCTGGTGGCGCTGCTGCTGGTGCGCAGCCGTGCGGTGCGGCGGCCGATGCTGCCGGCGCTGTACGCGGCCGTGGCGCTGACCTTCAATGCGGTCTCGGGGCGGGTGACGTTCGGGCTCGGCCTGATGTTCGGGCTCGCGGCGGTCGCGGTGATCTTCGCCTGGCCCCGGAAGTGGCGCTCGCGGCGCTGGTCGCACCGGCTGGCCAGGGGCGGGGTCGCGGCGACGCTGTCCGCGCTGGCCACCCTGTCGAGCCCGGTCGCCGGGCTGTACGTGGGCATCGTGGCCGCCGCGCTGTGGGTCACCAAGCGGCGCCCGGCCGCGTACGCGCTGGGTGTGACGCCGTCGATCGTGGTGGCGCTCTCGGCGTGGCTCTTCCCGTTCTCGGGGACCATGCCGATGGACTTCACCTCGGTGATCGTGCCGTTGCTGAGCGCCGCCGCGGCGTTCTTCTTCGCGCCCAAGCAGTGGCGGACGGTCCGGGTGGCCGCGCTGCTGTACGGGCTCGCGGTGGTGTTGGTGTGGGCGATCCCCTCACAGATCGGGTCCAACATCACCCGGTTCGGCATGATCTTCGGCGGCGTGGTGCTGCTGGCCGTGGTGCCGCCGTTCAAGATGCCGCGGCTGAGCCTGTCGCGGGCGCTGAGCCGCAAGTGGGCGGCGCTGACGGTGGCCATCGCGGTGGTGGCGATCGGGCAGGCGTCGCAGTCGACGGCCGATGTGATCAAGACCACGCCCTCGGAGTCGTGGGAGCAGGAGCTGCTGCAACCGCTGCTCGACCAGCTCGACCGGGCGGGCGCCGAGCGTGGTCGGGTCGAGGTGGTCCCCGCCCAGAGCCACGTGGAGTCCTCCGCCATCGCCCCGCACTTCAACCTGGCCCGGGGCTGGAACCGGCAGGCGGACAAGGGGCGGAACCCGATCTTCTACGAGGAGGGCCGGCTCACCCCGGACAGCTACCGGGCGTGGCTCGGGCGCTGGGCGGTGCACTTCGTGGTGCTGCCGAAGGACCGGCTCGACGGGGCGGGCGAGGCGGAGGCCAAGCTGGTCAGCAAGGGCCTGCCGTACCTGGACAAGGTCTGGGCCGACGAGAACTGGAAGCTGTACCGGGTCGTCGACCCCACGCCGATGGCCGAGGGTGCCGCCACCGTGACGCGGGCCGGCGCCGAGGAGCTGACCATAGACGTGCGGGCGGCCGGTCCGGTGCTGATCCGGGTGCCGTACTCGCCGTGGCTCGGGCTGATAGACGGCAAGGGCAAGAACGTCGAGCCGCCGCGCGCGGGCGAGGACGGCGCGTCGCCGGTGAACACCCAGGGCTGCCTGACCAAGGAGGTCCAGGAGGTGCCCGAGGGCGAGCCCGAGGACGAGTGGACGGTGCTGCACGCGCCGAAGCCCGGTACGTACCACATCGGTGGACGCTACAAGTTCCCGCGCGGTACGGCCTGTCCGCACGACGTCGTGGAGAGCGGGAGCGCGCAGACCAGCGCGCTCAGGGCCGCGGACGGGGTCGGCCGCTAGCGGTCGGCTGCTTCAGGGTGCGCAGAGCGGCCCGGGGCACGCACCGGCTTGAGGCAGGCACCGGCGCGAGGCGCGCAGTAGGTCTCGGCGCGTATGAGAGGCATCTGGAGGGGGTCCCGCCCGGCGGGGCCCCCTTCGGGCTGTCCGGGGGCGGAGATGTGGGGATGCGGGCGGCGGGTGCGGTACGCGGGCGCGCGTAGTTCGGTTGTGTGGGTACAGGCGCGCGCGAGGCGGGGGCGTGGGCCGGGTCCGTGCGGCCGGGCGAAATTCGGGTGCCGGTGGCGGGCGGGGGTGGGAGGATGCTGCGGCGCCTGCCGAACCGGTGGTGGGCGCGGTCATGCGTACGGCGAAGGAGCGGCAGATGCGGCGAGCTTTCGGAATCTCCCAGGTCCCCCATCTGACGAGTGTTTCCGAGGACTTCGCCACCCATGACCACTGTGAACATCGGCATTCTGGCCCACGTTGACGCAGGGAAGACCAGCCTGACCGAGCGGCTGCTGTTCGACGCGGGCAGCATCGACCGGCTCGGCAGCGTGGACGCCGGCGACACGCAGACCGACAGCGGCGACATCGAGCGGCAGCGCGGCATCACCGTGCGGACGGCGGTCGCGCCGTTCCTGGTCGGTGACCGCCAGGTCAACGTGATCGACACCCCCGGGCACCCGGACTTCATCGCCGAGGTGGAGCGGGCGCTCGCCGTGCTCGACGGGGCGGTGCTCGTCGTCTCCGCCGTCGAGGGCGTCCAGCCGCAGACCCGTGTGCTGATGAAGACGTTGCGCGCGCTGGGGCTGCCGACGCTGCTGTTCGTCAACAAGATCGACCGTACCGGCGCTCAGGACGCCACGCTGCTCGCGCGCCTCCGGCAGACGCTGTCCCCGCAGGTGCTTGCGGTCAACGACGTCCTGGACGTGGGGACGCGGCGCGCCACCACCCGGCCGCGGGCGTGGGATGCGCCCGCGGTGGCCGCGGAGTTCGCCGGGGTGCTCGCCGAACACGACGAGGGGCTGCTCGCCCGGTGGGTCGAACGCCCCGGGGTGCCGACGCCCGGCGAGTTGCGGGCGGCGCTGCGCGCGCAGACCGCGGCCGGCCTCGTGCACCCGCTCTACTTCGGCTCCGCGCTGACCGGCGAGGGCGTGGCCGCGCTGGTGGACGGCGTCGTCGGACTGCTGCCGACGCCGGGCGAGCGGGCCGGGGACGGAGCGGTGCGCGGCACGGTCTTCGCCGTCGAACGCACGGCTGGCGGGGCGAAGGTGTGTTACGTGCGCATCCGCTCGGGCGCGCTGCGGCGCAGCCAGCGGGTGGGGCTCTACCGGCGCGCGGCCAACGGCACGGTCACCGAACAGGTGGCGCGGATCACGGCGTTGGAGGTGGTCAGGCCCGTCGGGGCCCGGCCGGCCGGCGGCCTCGCGGCGAGCTCCGGCGGGCCGGGGGCGGCCGTCGGGCAGCCGTCCATGGCCGGCGGGGACATCGCGCGGGTGTGGGGGCTTGCCGCCGCGCGGGTGGGTGACCTGCTCGGTGATCCGGCCGACGCGGGCGGCAGCGTGCCGCCGGTGGGCGCCCGGCCCTTCCCGCCGCCCGGCCTGGAGTCGGTCGTCGTGCCGCGCACGCCGGCCCAGGCGCCGCGGCTGCACGCCGCGCTCACCGCGCTGGCCGACCAGGACCCGCTGATCGGGGCGCGTACGGTGCCGGGCCGGGGGACGGCGGTGCTGCTGTACGGGGAGGTCCAGAAGGAGGTCATCGCGGCGACGCTCAGCCGCGACTTCGGCATCGAGGCCGCGTTCGAGCCGAGCCGGGTGCGGTGCCTGGAACGGCCGGTGGGGCGGGCGGAGGCGTACGAGGGGATGGGCGACCGGGCGGAGACGCTGTTCTGGGCCTCGATCGGGCTGCGGGTCGAGCCGGGTGAGCCGGGTTCGGGCGTGGTCTACCGGCTCGGCGTGGAACTCGGCTCGCTGCCGCTGGCCTTCCACCGGGCGATCGAGTCGACGGTGCGGGAGACGTTGGCGCAGGGGGTGTACGGGTGGCCGGTCACCGATTGCGTGGTGACGCTCCACCGGAGTGGTTTCAACAGTGTGATGAGCACCGGCACCGACTTCCGCAGGTTGACGCCGCTGGTGCTGATGGCAGCGCTGAAGGCCGCCGGGACCCGGGTCTACGAGCCGTACCACGCCTATGAGTTGGAGGTGCCGCAGGCCGACCTGCCCGCCGCGCTCGCGGTGCTCGGGGCGGTGGGGGCGGAGGTCGCGGAGTCGGGTCCGGCCGGGGCGGCGGACCTCATCGGGGCGGCGGGGGCTGCGGGGCCCGGGGCGGCGCCCGGTGGGGTGGGACGGCCGTGGTGCGTACGGGGCGCGGTGGCCGCGCGGCAGGTGGACGCGGTGCAGCGGCAGTTGCCGGGGCTGACGGGTGGTGAGGGCGTGTGGTGGTCGCGCCCGTCGGGCGACGGGCCGGTCAGCGGCCCGGTGCCGCGGTGCGAGCGCACGGACGGCAATCCGCTGGACCGGGCGGAGTACTTGCGGTGGTTGGCGCTGGGCGAGCGGTAGGCGGGGCCGACGGCCGGTGATCGGTGGCGGTGGCTGGTGACCGGCGGTGGTCGGGGCTGGTGGTTGGCGCCCGGGGCGGGGGCGGGAGTCCCGCGTCCCTTGTGACGGGTGGGGTCACAGCGGTCCCACGGCACCGGCCGCGCAGGCGTGGGGCGCGTACGGCGGGGGCCCGTGTTCCCGCTCGCCCGGGCCCGTGCCGCGGCGGGGTCGCGGTACGCGCCGGGGCGCGGTCGGCGGGCCGGTGGTGCGGGGGCGGCGGAGGTTTTGTGGGGTGTGGGGGCGTGGAATACCTCAGCCTCGGCGCAGCAAGCTGGGTGTCCCCGCGGGTGTGGGGCGGAGGGAGCGGTCATGGTCAGCCGAGGTCGCAGGGCGGTCCGGGCGGTCGGGGTGGCCGCGGTCAGTGCCGCCCTCGCGTGGGCCGGGCTCGGCCTGGCGACCGACGGCGGGGGCGGTGGGGCCGGCGGTGGGGTCCGGCCGTCGCCGGCGGGGGCGGCACAGCACGGCCCGGCGCCCGCCCCCGCACCCCCCGAGCCCTCCCCCGCGCCGCCCGGTCGGACCCCGGGCCCGCACGCCGCGCCGGTGCCCGAGGTGGCCTCGGGTGCGGCGGCGCCGATGGGGGCCTTCCTCGGCTCGGGGCCCGATGCGCTACGGCGGATGACTGAATTTCAGCAGTGGCTGGACGGCCCGCCGCTGCGCGTCGGCCACACCTATCTCCCCGGTGACCTGTGGTCCAACATCGAGGGCCGGCCGGAGTTCCTGCGGGCCTGGACCACCTGGCGGCGGGCCGATCCGGCGCGGCTGCTGGTGCTGAACGTGCCGATGCTGGAGCGCAACGAGGCGGGCGTGTCGGACCGCGAGGTGCGCGGGCTGCTGCGGCGGGGCGCGGGCGGGGAGTTCGACCGGCACTTCAGGACGCTGGGCGAGCGGCTGGTACGGCTCGGCGCCCCCGACACGGTCCTCGTGCTCGGCTGGGAGATGAACGGCCTGACGTACACCGGCCGGTGCGCCCCCGATCCGCGGGCGTGGCGCACGTACTGGCGGCGCATCGTGACGACCATGCGGGCGGTGCCGGGGCAGCGGTTCCGCTTCGACTTCGCGCCGAGCCGCGGCGAGGACGCCATCGGATGGACGACCTGCTACCCGGGCGACGACGTGGTGGACATCATCGGCATGGACAGCTACGACCAGCCGCCGGGCGAGGAGTTCGCGGACTACGTGAACCAGCCGTACGGGCTGCGCCACCAGGTGGAGTTCGCGGCGGCGCACGGCAAGCCCGTCTCGTACCCGGAGTGGGGGCTGTTCCGCAACGGCGACAACCCGGATTTCGTACGCGGCATGTTGGCGTGGATGGCGCAGCACCCGCCCGTCTACCAGACGATCACCGACTACTGCCCGCACGGGGTGTGGGAGTGCGAGCGCAGTCCGCGGTCCGCCGAGGTGTTCCGGGAGGTGTTGGCGGCCTCGGCCGACGCGGCGGCCGAGGCCGCCGGGCGCGCCGCCCCGTCGTACCCGGGGCCGGCGACGACCTCCGGACGGCCGGCGGCGGACCGCCCGGCGGGAGGGGAGAAGTAGCGGCCGGTGGCGGGGAGAGTCGGGGTCAGGGGCGGGTGGGGGCGCTGTGGTTGCGGTGGTTGCGGAGGTGGGTGCGCCAGGCGCGGAGGGCCGGGAGGCGGGTGCGGGTGGTCTCGGCGAGTGCGGCGCGCAGGGCGAGGTGGCCGGCGCGCAGCCACAGGGCGGGGGCGAGGTGACGGCGGCCGAGCAGGAACCGTTGGTTGACGACCTGCCGGGGCCGCCAGTGCCGTTTGTACGGTTCGTCGCCGCGCAGCAGGCTGAGCACGCTGCGGCCGGTCGCGGTGGCGCGGGTGGCGTCCTGGCGCAGCAGCATGGTGGCGATGTCGATCTTGCGGCGGGCCTCGGGGTGCGCGCCGTAGAGGTAGCCGCCCGCGAACTGGCGGGAGAGCAGGGTGACCTCGCTGACCAGGACGTCGTCGCCGATCCGGTACTCGCTCAGGACCGCGTCGCCGGTGCGCACCAACTGCCGGGTGGCGCGGGCGAGATGGGCGGCGAAGCGCGGCCTGAGGTGCTCGGGGGTGACGCCGCGGCCCTGCCACTGCTGGCGGTGCAGGTCGAGCATGGTGGCGACGGCCGCCGGCACCTGGTCGGCGGGGACGGCGTGGTGGGTGACGCCGAGTGCGTCCACCCGGCGCAGCTTGCGGCGGGCGTTGCGGGCGCTGGCGCCGGAGAGCCTGCGGAGCAGGTCGTCCATGGGGCGCGCGGGCAGTTCGAGACAGATCGAGTCGGCGCGCCGGCGCACCGGCCCGCGCCAGCGCCCGACCACCGTTTCGACGGCCGCGCCGGGGCGCACCTCGCGGAGGTCGATGAGCGCGGTACGGGCCAGCCGGCTCAGCCCGGCGGCGAGGGCGTCGGCGGCCTGCGGGCAGTCGTCGGCGATGAGTACGTCGCAGAAGTCGGAGATGTCGAGGCCGAGCGGTAGCAGGGTGGGGAAGGGGCGGTAGCCGAGGAGCAGTGGGGCGACGGCGACCAGTGGGCGTTCGGTGGGGGTGTCTTGCGTGGGGGCTGGCGGGGTGTCGGTGTCGGGTGGGGTGTTCCGGTGGACGAGCACCAGGCGGAGTCGGTGGGGGTGCCCGTAGGAGAGCCACCACGAGTGGAGCCAGGCGTGGGTCTGGAAGGGCGTGGCCGCGGAGCAGCGCCGGTACAGGTCGTCCCACGCCCCGGCGAGCGCCGCGAAGTGCCGCGGGTCGCGGCAGATGGTGGTGGTGAGGCGTTCGGGGGCGGGGGGCTGCGCGGCGTCGGGCCCGGGGGGCTGCGCGGGGGTCCTGCGGTCGGCGGGGGCCGGGGTGGTGCGGGCCTGGTGGGTGGTCATCGGGGTGCCTCCACTGCGGGGCGACGGCCGGGGGTGGCCGTACTGCCGGGTGCCGGGGCGGGGGCGAGCGGGGGCACGGGGGCGGGGGCCCCACCAGGGGCCAAGGTCCCGCCGGCGGCCGGGATCGCGCCGGTGACCGGGGTTCCGCCGGCGGCGGGGCGTGCCAGGAGGGCCAGTGCGCCGAGCAGGCCGCCGGCGCAGCCGCCGACGGCGAGGGAGAGCGGGAGCGAAGGTGAGGTCGGGGCGGTCGGGGGCACGGCGGGGGCGAAGACCGTGAGCCGGACGCCGGTGTTCCGGGCCGAGCGGTTGGCGTGTTCGGCCAGCGCGCGGGCGACGGCGTTGGCGGTGGTCGCGGCGCGGGCGGGGCGCGCGTCGGCGCCCGTTACCTCGATCATCGGGGCGTCGGGCGAGGTCGCGGTGCGCACGCTCGCCCGCAGGTCGTCCACCGGTGTCCCGGTGGTGCGCTGGGCCGCGCTCAGCACGGCACCGCCGGTGGTGATCCGACCGTACGCCTGGGCGAAGCCGAGCGCCGTCGCCGGGTCCGTACCGTCCGCCGGCACGGCGACCACATAGCTGGTGGCGGTGTACTCGGGGGTGGCGAGCAGCCCGTACGCCGCGCCACCCCCGAGGCCGAGCGCCGCGCCGAACACCACCGGCCACCACCCGGGCAGCCGCGCCCGCGCAGCGCGCCACAGCGGGCCCCGGGGGCGAGGGGTGCGGGTGGTGCGGGCCTGCGTTTCCGGTGCGGCTTCGGGATCGGTGTGGCTGGTGTGCTCCGGGGCGACGGGGAGCGGGGCGTACTCGGTGTGACTGGTGTGACCGGAGTGCCCACGGCCGGGGTGGGGAGGCTTGGGCGTGTTCCGTGTGGGGGCCGGTGTGGTGTCCGTGGGCGCCGGCGCGGTGCGGTCGGGCGCGACGTTCTCCTTGAACTCCCTTGTTTTGAGCGGAAGTTCGACCGTACGCGAGTGCCGGGCGGAGGGTCGCTGGCCGGGGCCGGTACGAGGGGTGGCCTGCGGGGGCTCGGACGTGGCGGGGGGAGGGGCGCCGGGAGTGGCTGGCGGGTTCGGCACGGTGAGGGTCAGCGTGGCGTCGGCGGCCAGCAGGGAGGCCGCCGTGGGGAGGTTCGCCCGGGAGGTGGGGGCGAGGGGGGCCGGCCTCCATGTCGATTTGTCGCTGCACTGTTCCACGGTGCGTGACTCGCTGTGCCCGGGTTCGCGGTGGCTGGGCTCCGGGTCGTCGGAGTCGTCCGGGTGGTCGGGCGGCGAGTCGTGCTCGGGTTCGTGGCGGGCGGTGGTGTGGGCCTTAACGCCCGTCGCGGCGTTCGGAACCTTGGCCCCGCCGGGGGTGGCGGCGGTGGCGGTGGTGCGCGGCTTGCGCTGCCGACGGGTGGTCGCGCCGGGGCGTCGGGGGGCGGCTGGTGCTGGTGCGGCTGACGCCGGGGGTGGGACGGGGGCGGCGGCGGTGGGCCCGGCCGGGGGCTGGCTCGCGTCCTCGGGGGTGACGGTGGCGCCTGGCGGCGTGGGGGTGCGGTCCGGGCGGGCGTTGGTGGTCTTGGGCATGGGAGTGCTCACCTCTTCGCGTTCTTGCGGGCGTACGGGCGCGCAGGGCGGCGCGGTTGCGCTGCGGTGGCGCCCTCCGCCCCCGGGGTACGTGGCGCCGGACGCCCGGCCGCGCGGGGTGGCGGGCCGTCGGCCACGCCCGGCCGGCGGTTGGCGCGGTTGGCCGCGGAAGCGGGCGGGAGTGGTTCGCCGGGGCGCGGGGGTGCGGGGGCAGGGGCCCGTACCGGCCGCGGGTCGACACCGCCAGCTACGGGGGCGGGCTGCGACGGGCCGGCAGCACACGGGGCGGCGGCCGGGGCGCCCGGCACCGAGCCGACGGGACACGGGGGCGCGGCGGCGGGGGCCCCTGCCGGCCTGTGGGGTGCGGTGCCGGTCGGCGCGTCGAAGCGGTCGCCGCGGCGGAGGCGGCGGGGTTTCCCGGCGCGGTCGGCGCGACCTTCGGTGGCGTACAACTCGGCGTAGAGGTCCATGAGTTGACCTGCGGTACGGGTGATGGCGTACCGGTGGACCGCGGGCGGCACCGGCAACCGCTCGGCGCCCCGTGCGGCGTGGGCGCGTAGGGCTGCGGTGAGTTCGGGCGCACCGGGGCCGATCCGGTGCGCGCCGGGCGCTTCGCTCTGGGGCAGTTCGTCGATGGCGGGGCAGGTGACGTGGAGTACGGGCAGGCCGGCGGCGAGGGCCTCGACGACGGCGAGCCCGAACGCCTCCTCGGTGGAGGGCGCGACACAGATGTCCATCGCGGCCAGCAGCTCCGGTACGCCGAGGAGCTGGCCAGGGCCCGGGGAGGTGCGGCGGGCACCGGCCGCGCCGTACGCGTCCCCCGTCCCGCCGCCCGCGTGGGCCGTCTGGTCCGCTTCCCCTCTCTGACCCGCCTGACCCGCCTGACCCGCCTGACCCGCTGCCCCCGCATCGGCTGCCCGGCCCGCGGTCCCGGCCCGGCCCGCCGCCCCCGCGTCGGACGTGGCCGAGGCCGCCCCGTCGTCGCCGGCCGTGGGCGAGCTCGTACGGGCAGCGGCGGAGGGGGCGCCGGTGCGGCACGGTGCCGTACGGGCGGTGGAGGGGGCGGGCGCGGCCGGGGGGCGGTCCGGCGTGGTGGGGGGTCGCTCCGACGCGGCCGGTGGGAGCACCGGGGCAGTGGGCGGGGCCGGCTCGGCGTCCGGGGCGGCAATCCCCTCGCATTCGCCGATCAGATGGACCCGGTCGGCCACACCGAGCGTCTGCGCCAGGCGCCGCAGCGCGGGGCGTTCCGGGCCGTCGCCGACGAGGAGCAGGTGGACGTCCGGCAGGGCGGCCACGGCGCGTACCGCCGTGTCGAACCGTTTGCCCGGGACCAGCCGGCCCACTCCCCCGGCCACGTACGCCAGGGGCGGGATGCCGAGCCGGGCGCGGGTGGCGGCCCGGGCGGTCGGGTCGAAGCGGAAGCCGGCCGCGTCGATGCCGTTGGGCACCACGTGTACCCGCTCGGGCGGCACGCCCCAGTCGCGCAGCCGGTCCGCGATGGTGCCGGAGACGGCGACGGTGGCGGCGCCCAGGCGCTCGGTCGCCAGGTACAGGGCCCGGGTCCCTGCGGTCAGTGGACGTCCCTCGATGTGGGTGTGGCCGAGGGAGTGTTCGGTGGCCACGACGGTGCGCACGCCGGCCAGTCGGGCGGCGGTCCGCCCGTACACGCAGGCGCGGTAGAGGTGGGTGTGGACCAGGTCGTAGCGGCCGGCGCGGATCAGTCGGGTCAGGCGCGGCAGGGCGGACAGGTCACGGTTGCCGCGCATGCCGAGGTCCAGGACGCGGACGCCGTCCGCGCGCAGGCCACGGGCGACCGCGTGTGCGTCGGTGAGCGCGATCACATCGCTGTGTACCGGCAACTCGCGGAGCAGCAGCCGTAGTTGCTGCTCCGCACCGCCGGCGCGCAGGCCGGTGATGATGTGCAGCGTCCTCATCGGACGGCCTCCGCCGTCGGGGCCGGAGCGCCGTTGCTTCCGGCTGCGTGGGGGCGCCCGGCCGCCGGGACGGTTCCGGTCAGCGGGACGGGGCCGGCCGCCGGGACGGTTCCGGTCGCCGGCTCGGTTCCGGTCGCCGGGGCGGGGCGTTCGCCCTTGGGCGCGGGGAACGGGGTGCGGCGGCGCAGCGGCAGCAGCAGCCGTTTGGCCGCGAGGCGCCAGGCCGTGTCGCTCTCGCCGATGTGCACCCGGGGCAGCGCGTACGGGCCGGTCAGCGGGCCGGGGTCGATGGCGCAGGCGTAGTCGTACCCTGCGGCGCGGACCGCGCTGACGGCGCGCCGGTCCACCGCCCCGTACGGGTAGCAGAAGCCGCCCACCCGCTGGCCGGTGATCTCTTGCAAGGCGGTGCGGCTGTACGCGGTCTCCCGGCGGAGCGTGTGCGAGTCGGCGGCCGGCAGCCGGTGGTGCAGCAGGCCGTGCGAGCCGATCTCCATGCCGGCGTCGGCCGCGGCGCGCAGGCCGTCCTCGGTGAGCAGCGGCTTGCGGGGGCCGAGCGGGTCCCAGGCGTTGTACTGCCCGATGCGGCCGGGCAGCGCGAACACGGTTGCCGTACAGCCGTGTTCGCGCAGCAGCGGGAGGGCGTGGTCGACGAAGTCGGCGTACCCGTCGTCGAAGGTGAGTCCGACCAGGTCGGCCGCCTCGCCGGCGGCGCGCGCCCGGAGCAGCTCCGCCACGCTGACGCCGCGCAGCCCGCGGTCGAGCAGCCAGCCGAGTTGGCGGCGCAGCCGGCCGGGGCTGACGGTGACGCGGTACGGGTCGTCGGGTTCGTGGCTGACCGAGTGGTACATGAGGAGCCAGGGCACGGCTGGGGTGCGGGGGGCCGGACGGGGGGAGGACTCGGCGCTCTTGCTTGCGCCTTCCCGCTGGCCTTCGCGGCCCCGCTGGCCTCCGCGTTCCCGCTGGCCTCCGCGGCCCCGCTGGCCGTTGCCTTCGCTCTCACCACCGCTCTCGTCATCCCCGTCACGGCGACCGGCGCCGGGTGCCGTCGGGAGCCACGTACGGGCGGGCGCCCCGGGCCGGGCGTCGGCCGCGGTTGCGGCTCCGGCTTCGGGATCGGCCCCGGACTCGGCCCGGGTCCAGGCCCCGGCCCCGGCTTCGGCCCCGGCTTCCGGCCCGCCCTGGCGCGCGGCCTGCGCGTACCCGCCGGCGAACTGGTCGTCCGCGGCTGCCCACGGGGTGCCGGCGGCCCCGGCCCCGGGGGTGGCCGGTGCGCAGGTGTGCGGTGGGGCGGGGCGCGCGCCGGCGGCGGGGTGGGCGTCGCCGGCCCGGTGGCCCGGGTCGGCCGGGGTGGGGGCGCGGTGCGGGTCAGTCGACATGCGGGTTCCTTCGGCGGGACGGGCGGGGTGCGGCGTCGTGGGCTGGTGGAGTGGGGGGCGCGGGGCGGGCGCGGCGGGTGCGGCGCGCCGCCGCCCGGGCCGTGGCGATGAGGTCGGGCACCTCGGGGGCGTGCAGGGCGACGGCCGCGGCGGCGAAGACCGCGGGCACCACCAGCAGGCCGAGCGCCGCGGCGGTGAGCGGGTCGGGCGTCAGCCGGGCGGCGATGGCGCCGGCGGCACTGGCGACCGCGGCGGCGCCCGCCAACCTGGCGAGGCCGCCGCCCATGCCCCGTACGTCCAGCGGGATCATCCGGCTGCTCAGCCCGCGCAGCAGCAGCACCGCGGTCGCGGTGATCCCCAGCGCATTGCCGAGCGCGATCCCGTACACGCCCCAGGGCCGCACCGTGCCCAGGCCCACCACCAGGGTGAGCAGCAGCCCGCCGAGCATCGCGAGGGCGGGGTACCAGGTGGGGCGGGCCGCCGAGAAGAACGGCCGGACCAGGGCGCCGGTGAGGCTGTGGCCAAGCAGCCCGATGGCGTACACGCGCATGACCGAGGCGGTGACCGCGGTGTCTGCGGCGTCGAACTCGCCGCGCTGGAAGAGGAGTTCCACGAGCTGGGGCGCGTACCCGACGACGTATCCGGCGCCGAGCAGGACGACCAGACCGGCCAGCGACAGGTCGCGCTCCACCCGGCGCCTGGCCCGGTCCCGTTCGCCGTCCGCCATGGCCCGGGCGACCAGCGGGAACGTGACGGTGCAGAGCATCAGCGAGAGCACCATCGGCACCTGGGCGATCTTCTGCGCGTAGTTGAGGTGGGAGATGGCGCCGGGCGCCAGGGACGAGGCGGCGAACCGTTCCACCAACACCTGGGCCTGCCGGGCGAGGGTGAACAGCGCGACCGGTACGAGCAACGCGAGCCCGAGCGACACCGGCGCGGCCCCGGCGGGCCGAGCGTGGGCGGGGTCGGCGCCGCTGGAGGTGGAGGTGGTGCTGGTGGGGTGGGCGCTGGCGGGGTCGGCGCTGGCCGAGCGGGCGCCGGCGGGGGTGCGAGGGTCCGTGCCGGTCTCGGTGCTGGCGCCGGCCTCGGTGCTGACGTCGGTCTCGGCGCCGGCGGGCCGCCGCCGGCGGAGCCGGGGCAGATGCGGGCGGGGCCAGCCGATCACCCGGTGGGCGAACGCCGGGAGCTGCACCAGGATCATCAGCACGCTGCCGAGGGCGACCCCGAGCGCCGCCGCCCGCACGCCCCACCCGTCGCCGATCGTGAGCACGGTGCCGACGATGGCCAGGTTGTACGCGACGTAGATCGCCGCCGGCGGTACGAAGCTGCGGTGCGCGCGGAGGGCGGCGCTCAGATAGCCGGCGGCCCCGAAGGTCAGGAGGGTCAGCGCGGTGAGCCGGGTGCAGTCCACGGCGAGCGCGGGATCCGCGAGCCCGGGCGCCAACAGTTCCACCCACCACGGGGCGACCACGACGAGCAGCAGCGCCGCACAGGCGAGCACCGCCCCCATCCACGGGGCGGTGCTGATGACCAACTCCCTTACGGGGTCTACCTCTTGAGGTTGCCGGGTTGGTCGCCGACCGCGGCCACGGGTGTCCGGTTCGGGGTGGGTGGCGGGTGCGGGTTCGGCGCCCGGCCGGGGCCGTGGGCCCGCCGCGGGGCCTGGAGTCGACGCGCGGCGCCGGGACAGCGCCAGGCTGAACGCCGGGATCAGCACCAGGGCCATGGCGTCCTCGATCAGCAAGGTCGCCGCGATCTCGGGCACCGTCCAGGCGACGAGGAAGGCGTCGGTGGCCCCGTTGGCGCCGAAGAGACGGGCGATGGTCTGGTCGCGTACGAGGCCGAGCAGCGCCCCGCAAACGGTGAGCACGGCGGTCACCGCCGCCGCCCGTGCCACGAATCGCTCGGCCCCCCGCGGCCGTTGCGCCGCCCTCGGCGCGGGTTGCGGCGTCGGTGGGGGCTGCTCCGCCGACGGGGGCTGTTGCCTCGGTACGGTCAGGTCCGCCGGCACCGTCGGCTCCGTCGGCTCCGCCGGTGTGGTTCGTCCCGTCGGCGTGGTTCGCCCCGCTCGGGCCGCCGTCTCGGGGGGCGGCTCCGTCAGTGGGTCTACGGGGGAATCCGCCGGCACCCCGGCCGGGAGGGGTTCGGCCGTAGGAGGTTCGGCCCTGAGGGGCGCGGCCGTGCAGAGTTCGGCCCTGGGCTGCGGCTCGTACGGGGACAGTGGCCCGGTTGGAGGCTCCTCGGCGACCGGCGACGACGCGACCGCAGCCCACTGGCCGGCGGGACTTGCCGGCTCCGACTCCGCAACCGGCTGCGGCTGCGAGACCGGCACCGATGCCGGCCCGTACTCCCGCACCGGCCCGTACTCCCGCACCGGCCGCGGCCCCCACGCCGGGGGCGGGCCGGCAGGTGTGCCGGAGGCGCCGGACGCGGCAGACGGGGTCCGCGGGGGCGCGGGCTCCGGTGCCGCGGGCGCCTCCTCCGGTACCAGCTCGTCCCGCGTGGTGATCGGCGTCGTGGGGGCACTGGGCAGGGCCGGGTGGGGGGCGTCCACCCGGAACGCCGCCGAGGCGGGCGTGAACTCCGTGGCGGCGGGGCCGGGGAGGAGTACGTCGTGCGGGTACGCGGCGGCACGACCCACCGGCCCCGCGGCGCTGGGCGGGGCGGCGCCCGGTACGGCGGCGGCATCGCCCTGCGCCGCGGACGCGCCGAGCCCAGGCGCCGCGCCCGGCCGGGGGACCTGCGCGGGCCCGGTGGCCCGCCCTGCCGCAGTCACCGGCGCCGGCTCGGCGCCTCGCTCCGGCCGACTGGCCGGCGCCGGCTGGGTGGCCGGTCGGGATCGGGGCTGCGGACCGGGGCGGCCCGGCGGTGGTTGCGGCGCCCGGTCGTGCCGTTCCGCAGGTGGCGTCGTATCGCTCATGGGTGTGCCTCCGCAGGGGCGATCCGCTCCCGGTCCGGTGTCACGCGGCGCGTGGGTGGGGCGTACGGGTGGGCCGCTGCCGGTGCGGTCGACCCGTCGGCGCGGCCGGTTGCCGGGGGCGGGGGCGCCGGCGACGGCAGCAGATACGGACGTGCGGGCGAGGACGGCCGGGACGTGGCCGGGAGCGCAGCCGCCGCCGCGGCCGGGGAGAGCGCCCACCAGGCCGCGAGGCCAAGCGCCACCGAGGTCAGTACGGTCGTCGGGCCGCCGACGTCCGCGTACAGGAAGTCGACGGCCTGCCAGACCAGCAGGCCGACGGCCGCCGCGCCGCAGCCCAACACCCCCGGCCCGGTGCCCCCCGGCCCGGCGCCCGGCCCCCTCCCCCGCACCGCCCCGTCGCACACCCGGCGCGAGCCGGAACAGCACGCCCGAGGCGAGTCGCAGCAACACGCCCGGCGCGGGCCGGCGCGACTCCCGCGGCGCAGGTCGAAGACGCGCCGCAGCGCGCACACCAGCAGCGCCGCCCAGCAGCCCAGCAGGGCGAGCGCGCCGAGCAGGCCCTGTTCGCACAGGACCAGCAGGTACATGTTGTGCGGCGAGAGCAGCGGCTCGCGTTCGAAGGCGTGGCCTGCGCCGGCGGTGTCGCTGGCCGCCGACAGGCCCACCGAGGCGTGGCCGTCGCGGTGCGCCGCGAACCCCTTGGGACCGACGCCGGTCGCCGGGCGGTCGCGCCAGATGTCGGTGGCCGCCGCCCACAGCCCGTACCGGTCGGTGACGGAGCGGTCCGGCGCGGCCGAGACCCGGGTGATGCTGTCGAACCGCTCGGCCATCAGCCCCGACCCCACCCCCGTACCGCAGACCAGCAGCACCGCGAGGGCCACCAGCGCGGCCAGTACGCGCACGGCCCTGCGCACCCCGTACAGGCAGAGCACCACCGTGCCCGCGCAGGCCGTGGCGATCCAGGCGCCCCGGCTGAACGACAGCGCCAGCGGCACCAGGAGCACCACCGCGCAGCCCAGTGCGGCGCGGCGCGGCCAGCGGGCGCCGGTGCGGGTCGCCGGCAGGGCGAGGCCGATGGCGAGGGCGATCACCACGCCGTAGCCGACGGTGGTCGCCATCGCCATCACGTCCAGCGGGCCGAAGGTGCCCACGGCCCGCACGTCGCGGCCGGCGTACGAGGCGCCGGTGCCGGTGGCGTACTGCCGGACGCCCACCGCGCCCTGCACCAGCGCGAGCAGCACCAGCGCGCCGGCCACCCAGTGGAAGTCGCGCCGGGAGCGCAGCAGGAGCAGCACGGCGAGCGGTACCAGGACGAAGACCTGGATGGTGCGGGCGTAGCCGGCCAGGGCGGCGGCCGGGTCGGCGGCCGTCACGGTCGCGACGGCGACGGCCAGCGCGGGCGCGCCGAACAGCAGGGCCGCGGTACGGGTGAGCGGCCGGGCGCGGTCCCGCAGCAGGCGGACGGCGCAGTACGCGACGAGGCCGGCGGACGCGACGTCGGCCGGTGTGACGTGCGGGCCGCCGCCGACCTCGCCCCGCTGGCCCGGCAGGCACAGCAGCAGCACGGTGGCGAGCGCGGGCAGCAAGTGCCAGGGCACGGCGCGCAGCCCGGCCCCCGGCCGACCACCGCACCGCGCACCGCCCGGTCCCGCGGCGCCCCGGCCCGCTCCCGGCCCTGCGTCCCCCTCCCGTACGGGTGTCACGGACGGCACAGGCGGCACGAGTGTCGTGGACGGTACGGATGGTGTGGTCAGCACAGGCGGCACGGGGCCGGGGGCCGGCGGGTGCGGAGCCGGCGGGGACGGGGCGCCCACCCTCAACTCCCCCCGCACCGGAACAGCGAGCCCGCCGTGCGGAGCAGGATGCGTACGTCCTGCCAGAGCGACCAGGTCTCGATGTAGTGGTTGTCGAACCGCACCCGGTCCTCGATGGAGGTGTCCCCGCGCAACCCGTGCACCTGGGCCAGCCCCGTGATGCCCACGGGCATCCGGTGCCGGGCCCGGTAGCCGGGATAGCGCTGACTGAACTCCCGTACAAAATAGGGCCGTTCGGGTCGCGGCCCGACCAGGCTCATGTCACCGCGCAGCACGTTCCACAGTTGCGGCAGTTCGTCGAGCGAGGTGCGGCGCAGCCAGCGGCCCACGGCGCTCATCCGCCGGTCGTCGGCGACGCTCCAGCGCGTCGCCGACTCGTACGCGTCGCTGCGCAGCGTACGGAACTTGAGCACCACGAACGGTCGGCCGTCGCGCCCCACCCGTTCCTGGCGGAAGAGCACCCCGGGGCCGTCGGCGCAGCGCACCGCGAGGGCGCAGGCCGCCAGCACCGGTGCGACCGCGATCAGGCCGAGGGCTGCGGCGCACACGTCGAGCGCCCGTTTGCCGGCGGCGGCCAGCCGGTGCCGGGGCGGTGGGGCGAGCCGCCGGCAGGCGAAGCCCCAGAGGTGGTCGGGGACCGGGCCCTGGACCAGTTCGCGGGCCGCGGCCGACTCCCGGTCCCCGGTCACCAGCCATACGGTGCAGCGCTGTTCGCGCAGCGGGCCGAGGAGGGCCGCGACCCGCCGATCCGCCCACGGGGCGCTGGTGAGCACGGCGGCCCTGATCCCGTACTGGGCGATGGCCCGGCGGACCGCCTCGGGCCCGGCGAGCACCGGCAACGCCGGAGGCACCGGCGGGGTCGGCTGGGGCGACTGGGGCGCCGTTTCGCCCGGGTCGGTGGCCGGCGTGGGGCCCGGGATGGGCTGTACGGGCGGTACGGGCTGCGCCGGTGGGGCGGTCAGCGTCGCGGACGCGGTCGGGGCCGTTGCCTTGGCCGGAGAGGGAGACGGAGGGGGCGGGGCCGGAGGTGTGGACTGCGGGCCCGGGATGGCGGCCACCGGTGCGGACGGCGCGGGGGGTGGGGGCGGGCCCGCCGCGGTCGGGGTGCCGTCGGGGCCCGGGTCCACCAGGGCGACCGGGCGCAGCCCGTACGCGGGGGCGGCGAGCAGGGTCGCGAGTACGCGTTCGCCCAGCGGGCCGACGCCGACCACCAGGGCGGGGCACGGTGCGGTGCGGCGCAGATGGCGCAGGAGCCGGTGGGCGACGGCCCGCGCCAGGCACATCAGCGGGGCGTGGGCGGCGAGGAGCGCCAGGAGCTGCCCCCACTGCGCGGTGCTCGCCGGATCGAGCGCGACCAGTCCGGTGGTGACGACACACCAGGTCAGCACGGCGTGTCGGACCAGTACGGGGAGTTCGTCCAGGGCCGCGGCAGACAGGCCGGGGCGGTAGAGGCCGGCGCGCGCGTGGAGCGCGAACAGCACCACCAGTGCGGGCACCGCCGTCCGCAGCGCACCGGCCGCGTCCGCGCCGTACATGGCGTCCGCCGCCTCCGCGGCGTCCGGCAGGTGCAGCACGTTCAGCGCGTTCGCCAGCAGCAGCGCGGCGACGGTGGCCGCGCCGTCGGCGACCAACAGGACCAGCGGCGCGAGCCGTTGCCGCAACGGCGCCCGGCCGCGGAACGGTCGTGACACCCCGCCGTCACCGCCCCGCGGCGCGCACACCGACACGGCGGACGCGGCGTCGGCCCCGGCCGCGAGACGGGTGCCGCTGACGGTGGCTGCGCCCAGGCCGATGGCCGTACTGGTGTCGGTACTGATGCCAGTGTTGGTGTTGGTGTTGGTGCCGGCGCCTCCGTCGGCTTCGGAGCCGGGGCCGCTGTCTGCTTCGGCGGGCGCGGCGGGTTGCACAGCGGGGCCGGCGGCGCAGGCGGGCGGGGTGCGGGCCGCACCAGAGCCGGCGCCCGCGGTCCGTACGTCGTCCGCGGTCATGACCTGCCCACATCCGGCCCGCCGCGCTCCCCACCGGCCGACCCCCGACCGCCAGCCGCCACGCCACCGGCCGCCGGGCCGCCGGGCACCGTGTCGCCGACCGCCGTGCCGTCGAGCGCCATGTCGCCGCCCGCCGTACCGCCGGGCACCGGGTCGGCAGCTTCGGTGTCGGCTCGTACGCCGGTGACGGGCACAGCAGTGGCGGGCACCGCGACAGCAGGTACAGGAGTGGCGGGCGCAGCCGCGGCGGACGGGGCAACGCGCCCCGACGGTGCGGCGGCAGCCGCACCGAGCACCGTCGTGTACACCCACCCCACCTGCGCCACCACCCGCCGTACGTCGTGCCGTTCGCACACGTGGCGCCGGGCCTGCGCGCCCAGCGCAGCGCACCGGTCGGGGTCGGCCAGCAGGGCGGCGACCGTACGGGCGAGGGCGGCCGGGTCGTCGGGCGGGGCCAGGCAGTGGGCGGCGTGTCCCGGCGGCAGGCCCTCGCGGGCGCCGGTCACCTCGGTGACCACGACCGGCCGGCCGCAGGCCATCGCCTCCAGCGGGGCCAGTGCCATCCCCTCCCAGCGCGAGGGCAGCACCACCAGGTCGGCCGCCGCGTACCAGCGCGCCGGGTCCCGCGTCGGGCCGGCGAAGACGACGTCGGGCGGCGCGGCGCGGCGCAGCCGGTCACCGTACGGGCCGTCGCCGACCAGGGCCAGCCGTGCCCCCGGGACCGCGGCGGCGATCCGCGGCCAGGCGGCCAACAGCACGTCCTGCCCCTTCTGTCGGCACAGCCGCCCCACGCACACCACCAGCGGCCCGCACCGCACCGTCTCGTACAGGCCGGGGAGACCGGCGCGGGCGGCGCGACGCGCGGCCGGGTCCTGCGGTACGAAGCGGCCGGTGTCCACCCCGTTGCGCACCACCGCCCAGCGGCCTGCGATCCCGGCGGCGACGCCGCGCAGCCGCTCGTCCTCGCTCACGCACAGCAGCCGGGTGGTCCAGCGCGCCGCGTACCGCTCCCAGCGCACGGCCAGTGCGCGCGTCAGGCCGTCGACCGCGTCGAAGGACCAGGCGTGCGGCTGATGCAACGTCGGCACCCGACGGCCCGCCGCGAGCCGCCCCGCAAGACCCGCCTTCGCGCTGTGGGTGTGCACCAGATCGGGGTCCAGGGTGCGGATGATGCGGGCCAGCCGTGCGGTTTCGGCGGCCAGTGCGGGGCCGGGGGCGCGGCGCGCCGGCCAGTGCAGGACCTCGGCCCCGGCCGCCGCGACCTCGGCGGCCAACGTCCCGCCGGGCGGACAGGCCACCACCGGGCGGAGCCCGCTCGCGCGCTGGCCGCCGACCAGGTCGGCGACGACCCTGGCCACGCCGCCGGACACCGGCTGGCAGACGTGCAACACCGTCAGCGGCTGTCCGGCGCGTGCGCCCGGGGGGCGGCCGGGGGCCGGCACGGTACGGCGCCCCGGGGCGCGGTTGCTACCCGGTGCCCCGCCCTGGCGCGGCGAGCGACGGTCTCGTGGCGAGCGATGGTCTGGCGGCACGCAGGGCCCCCCAACAACGGTTCTCAGCGGTGTCGTGGGCTCCGGATTTCGCGGAGCTGAAGCGGCCAAACCATGACAGAAAGCCCTCTGCAATTCACGCGAGACGCGCACAGATAGGCCGACAGTGTGACTTTCACTTCCTCAGCCATTCGACGCCGGGCGGTACGGCGCGCCGATCATCCGATATAGGCCAATCCTGCCCGCTCGGTTGTTACCGTCCCTTTTTGCCAGATGAGACGACGAATAGACCAGATGGGCTATCGCTGCCGCAAGGCAGGCCCTTGCTCGTTCCGCGGGAGGCCGCGTTGGCTGCGAACAGCCATGTCAGAGCGTCAGTGAAGAAGGCCAAGAAGGTCGGTGCTGCCGCCGATTCCGAAAAAGCACGGCAGGGCGACCGTGCGGCAGACGCCTGTGCATCCGCCGAGTCCACGACGCCCCGTGCCACCGACGTTTCCTCGCCCACCGACGAATCCCCATCCACCGGTGAATCCCCGCCCACCGGCGAAAGCGGCCGGGGCACACCGACCATTCCAGAACCGAAGCCCGTCCCGGCTCCGAAGCCTGTCCCGGCTCCGAAGGCCGTCTCGACTTCGAAGCCCACTCCGACTCCGAAGAGCGCGCCGACCCCGAAGTCCGTCCCCACCCCGAAGGCCGTTCCGACTCCGAAGAGCGCACCGGCTTCGAAAAGCGCACCGACCCCGAAACCCGTTCCGGCTCCGAAGCCCGTCCCGCCTTCGAAGCCCACTCCCACTTCGAAGGCCCAACCGAAGCCGTCCGCGCGCCGGAACGCCAAGCCCCGTCGAGCCCCCGCTGACGCACCACGCGGCGCGGCCGAACGCAAGGCCGGCCAGACCAGCCGGGCCGGACAGACCGAACAGACCGAACAGACCGACCGGACCGAACAGACCAGCCGGTGCAGCCGAAACGGCCAGGCCAACCAAGCCACCCAGGCCGACCGGGCCAGCCGGTCCGGCCCGAAGAAGGGCACACACGCCGCGACCGGCCGCCCGAAGGCGACCCCGCGCCAGGCCACCCCGGACGACGCGCCCCCCTCCACCCGGCCGACCGCCGCGCCCGTCCCCGCCCCGTCCGCGGCCCCCTCCCCCAGCACCGCCGAAGAGCAGCCGGCGCGCTACGACTACGACCGGTACAGCCAGTTGGCCGGGCCGCTCACCGATCCGCCGGCGGGCGAGCCCTACCGGGTGCGCTACCGGAGCCTGCTGGCGCAGGAGCCGCACCGGGTGCGGGCCGCGCTGTTGTTGGCCGCCGCGCCCGCCGTGTCCGCGCTGTTGCTGGTGTGGCTGCTGCGTCCCGAGCACTGGGTGCACCGGACGTACGTGTCCCACTGGGTGACCACCGCCGATGCGGTGATGCTCGTGTCGATCGGGCTCATCGAGGTGTTCCGGCTGTTCACGGTCGTCTCCAACGCCCACGCCACGCTGGTGGCCCGCGACCCGGTGCCGGTGCGCGCCGCGTCCGGCACCAAGGTGGCGTTCCTGACCAGCTTCGTCCCCGGCAAGGAGCCGGTGGCGATGGTGCGCGCCACGCTGGCGGCGGCGAAGCGGCTGCGGCACGCCGGGACGCTGGACGTGTGGCTGCTCGACGAGGGCGACGACCCCGAGGTCAAGGAGTTGTGCGCGGCGCTGGGCGTGCGGCACTTCTCCCGCAAGGGCGTGGCCCGCTGGAACCAGCCCACCGGCCCCTTCCGGGCCAGGACCAAGCACGGGAACTACAACTCGTGGCTGGACGCGCATGGCGACGCGTACGAATTCATGGCCTGTGTGGACACCGACCACGTGCCGCTGCCGAATTTCCTGGAGCGCATGTTGGGCTACTTCCGGGACCCGGACGTCGCCTTCGTCGTGGGGCCGCAGGTGTACGGGAATTACGAGGCGGCCGTCACCAAGGCGGCGGAGAGCCAGCAGTTCCTGTTCCACGCGCTGATCCAGCGGGCCGGCAACGCCTATGACGGGGCCATGTTCGTGGGGACCAACAATGCGGTGCGGATCAGTGCGCTCAAGAGCATCGGCGGGCTCTACGACTCGATCACCGAGGACATGGCCACCGGATTCGAACTGCACCGCACGCGCAATCCGCAGACGGGCCACACATGGCGTTCGGTGTACACGCCGGACGTGTTGGCCGTCGGCGAGGGCCCCGCCGCCTGGGCGGATTTCTTCAGCCAGCAACTGCGGTGGAGCAGGGGCACCTACGAAACGCTGTTCAAGCAGTACTGGCGCGGTATTCCCACACTGCCCCCGGGAAAGCTGCTCAACTATTCGCTGCTGCTCACCTTCTATCCGATGTCGGCGCTGAACTGGGTGCTCTCCGCGCTCTCCTGCGCGCTCTTCCTCGGGCTCGGCGCGTCCGGCGTGCAGATCTCGTCGGAGATCTGGCTGATGCTCTACAGCGACGCGGCGGCGCTCCAGATCGGGCTCTACCTCTGGAACCGCAAGCACAACGTCAGCCCGCACGAGCCGCGCGGCTCGTCGGGCACGGCCGGCATGGCGCTGTCGGCGATCTCCGCCCCGATCTACGCGAAGTCGCTGTGCGATGCGGTGCTGCGGCGCAAGAGCCGGTTCGTGGTGACGCCGAAGGGCGATTCGTCGAGCCCGGACCGGCTCGCGACCTTCCGCATCCACCTGCTGTGGGGCGTGGTCTTCGGCGGTTCGCTGGTGGCCTCGCCCTTCCTCGGCCACACCCATGTCGCCATGTGCACCTGGGCGCTGCTCGCGGTGCTGCTGTGCCTGGCGGCGCCGGCCGTGTGGTGCGGCGGGCTGCTGCGCGCGCGCCGTACCGCACGCCGGGGCACGACCGCGCTGCCGGCAGCGGCAGCGGCAGTCCCGGCCACGGCCACGGCCACGGCGACGGCGACGGCGACCGCAACGGCGCCCGACGAGCCGGCAGCCACCGCCGCGGCGCAGACCACCCAGCCCACGACGACGGACGCCACCACGGCAGAGAGGGATTCGCTGTGCGCCACCTGATCACCCCCCGGGCCCGTACCACAGCCATCAGCGCGACGGCCATGCTCGTCATCGCCGGCCTCAACGCCCCGGCGGCCGTGAGCTACGCGGAACGCACCTACCACGCGTACAAGATCAACCAGCCCGGCTACAAGGCCCACTACGGGCACTGGAAGCTGCTTTCGGTGCCGGAGAAGTACCGGGTCAGGGCGATCCACGCGGCCCTGCTGCGCACCGGGAAAGTGCTGCTCATCGCCGGTTCGGGCAATGACGAGAAGCGGTTCGACGCGGGCACCTTCGACACCCTCCTGTGGGACCCGGCCAACGACACGTTCAAGCTCATCCCCACCCCCGAGGACCTGTTCTGCGGCGGCCACTCGCAACTGCCGGGCGGCAACATGCTGGTGGCCGGCGGCACCGCGCGCTACGAGGTGCTGGACGGCGAGGTCGAGCGCGCGGCCGGCCCGATGATGGTCAAGAACGAGGACCCGGACCGCGGACGCCGCTTCGCCAAGGGCACCGTCTTCCGCGCCCCCGACGGCAAGCGCTACCGGGCCACCCGCCCCTTCCGGCTCGACCCGGCGGAGAAGAAGACCCTCAAGGGCAAGGGCCAGGACGGCAAGGTGGTGGTCAAGGCCAGTGAGACCCGGGTGTTCGTCGAATCGGTGAAGAAGGGCAAGGCGGGGCTGCGCGACAAGCCGGCCCAGTACACGATCGGCGGCCTGAAGGGGCGGGCCAAGCAGGACGTGTACGGCCTCGCCCAGGCCATGACGTTGGACAAGCAGGACTACCAGGGCATCAAGGCCACCTACGAGTTCGACCCGGACGACGAGCGCTACGTACCGGTCGACCCGATGGAGGAGGCCCGCTGGTACCCCACGCTGGTCACGCTCGACGACGGGCGGGTGCTGTCCGTCTCGGGCCTGGACGACGTGGGGCAGATCATCAACGGCATCAACGAGATCTACGACCCGAAGACCAAGAAGTGGTCCAAGGCCCCGCGGCACTACTTCCCCACCTATCCGGCGCTGTTCCTCACCAAGGGCGGCAAGCTCTTCTACTCGGGTTCCAACGCCGGGTACGGGCCGGCCGACAAGGGCCGCGTACCGGGCCTGTGGGACCTCAACCGCAACACCTTCCAGCCGGTGCGCGGGCTCACCGACGCCGACCAGACCGAGACGTCGACCTCGGTGCTGCTGCCGCCGGCGCAGGAGCAGAAGGTGATGATCCTGGGCGGGGGCGGCGTCGGCGAGTCGAAGAAGTCCACGCCGCGCACCGCGATCGCCGACCTGACGAAGAACCCGCCGCGCTACGAGAGGGGGCCGGACCTGCCGCAGGGCACCCGCTACCTGTCCAGCGTGATCCTCCCGAACGACACGGTGTTCACCACCGGCGGCTCCCACGACTACCGCGGCAAGGGCGACAGCGACATCCACAAGGCGCAGATCTACTCGCCGCTGAGCAACTCCTTCCAGCGGGCCGCCGACCCGACCGTGGGCCGCAACTACCACTCCTCGGCGCTGCTGCTGCCCGACGGCCGGGTCGCCACGTTCGGCTCCGACCCGCTCTACGCCGACCGGGCCAACACCCAGCCGGGCACCTTCGAGAAGCGGGTGGAGATCTACAGCCCGCCGTACCTGTTCGCCAAGGACCGGCCCGTGCTCGGCGCCGGCCCCAGCGAGCTCAAGCGCGGCGGCGAGGCGACCTTCCGCACCCGCCACCCCGAGCGCATCACCAGCGCCAAGCTGATGCGCCCCAGCGCCGTCACCCACACCACCGACGTCGAACAGCGCTCCGTCCAACTCGGCGTCACCCGCCAGCGCGGCGCGGTCACCCTCTCCGTCCCCGCCGACCGGACGCTCACCCCGCCCGGCTGGTACATGCTCTTCGTCACCGACGCCAAGGGCACCCCGTCCAAGGCCACCTGGGTGCACCTGCCCTGAGCACCTGTCGTGCGGCCGGGCCACCGTCCGGCAGGCACCACGCGGCGCCCGGCCCCGCTCGGGGCCGGGCGCCGCGCCCGTGCTTCAGGCCCTGCCGGGGCCGCTGGCTACCCGGCCGCGTTGCGGGCCAACTCCAGCGCGTACGAAGGCCACCAGCGGCCGGCCGGCGGGCCGCCGCGGCAGGCGC
Organism: Streptomyces sp. 796.1; assembly: GCF_047525675.1. Taxonomy (NCBI): domain Bacteria; kingdom Bacillati; phylum Actinomycetota; class Actinomycetes; order Kitasatosporales; family Streptomycetaceae; genus Streptomyces; species Streptomyces sp. 796.1. The sequence continues at coordinate 167,966 of NZ_JBLIWA010000019.1, forward strand.
CGTCCGACTCGCCCGGGCGCTTGATCCACAGGTACGCGTCCACGCCCGGCTCCCCCGTGTCGGTGGACGGCGGGTGGCCGATGGCCCGGCCCGGCGGGTTGCACCAGGCGCCGTCCGGGCCGCCGTCCGGCGCCGGGCCGCGCCCGTTGCGTGAGGTGTCGATGACGAACGGGGCGTCGTCGACCAGCCGGGACAGCCGCCGCCCGTACTCCGTAGTGGCCTCGGTGGTGTGGAAGTTGGCCACGTTGAGCGCGAAGCCGTCCGCGTAGTCGATGCCGGCCCGCCGGAGCGAGGGCACCAGGCGGGCCGGGTCCGGAACCCAGCCCGCATTGCCCGCATCCAGGTAGACGCGGGTGCGCGGCAGCCCGGAGAGCGTGACCACCGCGTGCCGCAGCAGGTCGAGCCGCTCGCCGCGGGGCGGCTCCGGCACGCAGCCGTCCACCACCTGCGCCACCGCGTCCGGCTCCACGATCACCAGCGCGCTGCGGTCGCCGATCCCGGCCGCCAACTCGGTGGCCCACCTGCGGTACGCGGCGCCGTCCCCGGCCCCGCCCCTGGAGTGCTGGCCACAGTCCCGGTACGGGACGTGGTACGCGACCAGGACCGGCATCCGCCGCTGCGCCCGGGCCGCCTCGGTGATCTCGCGGGCCCGCTCCCGCGGCCGGTCGCCGATCCACTCGGCGACCGGCCGGCGGGCCAGCGGGGTCAGCAGCCGGGCGTCATCCGTGCGGCCCTGCGCGCGCCAGGCGCGGAGTTGGACGGCGGCCGGGGTGTGCCGGTCGCGCCACAACTCCCGGTCCCGGTCGAGCGGAAGGCGCTCGCCCGGCCCGGGGAACGCGCCGGCCACCGGGTCGGACGCGGAGGCGGGCCGGCCGGCAGCGGCCGATTCCGCCACCCCGATCGCCGCCGGCAGCGGCAGCCAGCCGCCGTACGCCAGGGCCAGCGCGGCGATGCCACCGGCCGCCAGCGTTCCGCACCACACCGGTGACCGGCCTCGGGCTACCTGTCTCACCTGAACTCCCTCGCTCGCTCGGCGGTCCCACCGCCCGCCGGCGTCCGACGCGGGGCGGGACGCACGACATGACGGAACATCAGGGTTTCCCGCCGACGGGCGCACGGCACCCGGTGACCGCCAAAAGGGCGACGAGTCCGCGGCGCGGCCCGGTCGGGGCGGCGGGCCCGCTGGCCAAAGTGGTGGGGCCGCCGCACCGGGGCGGGGCCGCGACCCCGGCCCGGCCACGGGTCGGGGCCCGCCGACCCGGTTGCGGATGGACCCGGGCCCGGCCGAGGGTGGGCCGGGGCCCATCCGGCGTGACGGTCCTCTCACCCCGCCGGCCGGCCCCGGCCCGTACCATCGGTCGGATGAGCTCCCCCACGGACCGCCGGTTCCCCGCCGCCCGCCGCACGGCTTCCGACGCACCCGGGAAGGCCGCCGCGACCTGCAAGGTCACCGTGTGCCGGGGGTGCTGCTGCGGCGATCCGCGCAAGGTGCCCGGGGTGGACCACGCCGGGCAGATCGCCCGGCTGCGGGAGGCGGTCGGGCCGGCCGCTGCGGTACGGGCCTCGGACTGCCTCGACGTGTGCGACCAGGCCAATGTGATGGTGGTGCAGCCGTCGCCGAGCGGGCGCGCCGCGGGCGGCCGGCCGGTGTGGCTGGGGCTCGTCAACGACGACGACGCCCTGACCGACATCGCCACCTGGATACGCGCCGGCGGGCCCGGCCTCGCGGAGCCGCCCGGGGTGCTCGACCTCTACGCGTTCACGGTCTCGCGCCGGGTCCGCGAGGCCCTGGAGGACTGACCGCTCCCCTTCTCCCCCCGCCTCCGCGCACTTGGCGTACGCACCCGGTACGCGCCCCCACACGTCCGTGTCACAGGGCGCGGCTGCCGTGCCCCGGCCAGGCCGGGGCACGGCGCGGTGCCGGGGGTCAGCCCTCCTCTGCCGGCAGGTTCAGGGCCGGGTTGCGGTCGAAGAAGCCGCTCGGCCGCAGGGTGAAGCCGCAGTGGTCCACGGGCATGACCGGCCACTCCTCGGCGCGCGGCAGATGGGTGGGCCCGAAGGTGTGCCACACCGTCAGCTCGGTGTCCTCCAGCGACTCGCCGCCCTGCGCCCAGGAGGTGACGCCGGCCCCGCCCGGGTGTTGGTTCGGGTAGTCGCCGGCCGGGTAGCGCCGGTCGGCGGTCTGCCGCGTCACCCACAGGTGCTTGGTCGCGTAGCTGAGCCTGCGGGTGACCGGCGCGTCGGGCTGGGCCAGCAGGACCGGGCTCGGCTGCGGCACCAGCACGTAGCCGACGGGCTGTCCGACCCGGTTGCGTACGGACGGGTTGGTGATGCGCCAGTGCCGGCCCGTGGTGGCGTCGGCCAGCCGGCCGCCGTCGGCGCTGTCGGCCAGCGGTGTGGTGCGGATGGTGAACGCATTGCCGTTGGGGTTGGCCGGGCCCGTGGGCACCGGTACGGCGTCCACCTCCTGCACGGTGTTGTGGTGGCCGTCGACCGCGACGTCCAGGCGTACGCAGAACAGGTGCTGGTGGTAGGGGGCGAGCAGGCCGGGCGCGAGCTCGGTGCCGTGCGGCGCGGTGGCGCCCGGCTCGATGGCGGTGGTCTGCACGATGCCGGTGGATTTCACCTCGAAGGCGATGCTGCCGTCCGGGTGGAAGTACCAGTAGAAGCCATAGTCATAGTTGCCGACGGTCGCGATGTAGGAGATGACCAGCCGGCGCCCGCGGCGGCTGTGCACGGCGTTGCCGTTGAAGATGTCGGTGTGCTTCCAGAGCAGCCCGGTGTCCTCCTCGTGGATGCAGATCGCGTTGGGCAGCGTCTCCGGGTGGCCGTGGTCGTCGGTGAGGACGGCGTCCAGGTAGCGGATCTCGCCGAGGCAGTCGCAGCCCAGGCGCAGCGCGTTGGCGTTGCGGCCGAGCGTGTACTCGCCGGCGTCCAGGAACGCCACCCAGTTGCGCGCCTCGTCCGCCTCGCCGTACGCGACGGCCATCTCCGCCAGCGAGGCGCGGTGCAGCACCGACCGCCGGCGCTCGCCGTCCTGGTAGCCGATCTGGTGCAGCACCAGGCCCTCGCGGGCGTTGAAGTCCACCCGCATGCTCCAGCCGAGCCAGTCCAGCCGGTGGCCGGTGAGCTGGAAGGAGGGGCCGTCGGGCTGGGTGATCCGCAGCGGGCGGACGTCGGTGCGCGGCGGGCCGGTGAACTCCGGCTCGTACCGGCCGCACTCGGTGGGCACCGGCACCGCGCCGGTGTCGACGAGTCGTACGACGCGCCGCTGCGTCAGGTCCACGTCGGCGACCAGGCCGGCCACCGGGTGCGCCCAGGCGTTGTCCGAACCCGTACAGCGCAGATAGGTGGGCGAGCGCAGCAGTCGCCGCCCCGGCTCGTCGTCGAGGACGAGCGGGCCCGCCGCCAGCGGGGCGATGACGGCCAGGCTCGGGTCGGTGATGCCGCGCTCCGCCATGGCGCGCCGCCAGCCGGGGTCGGCCTTGACGATCTCCTCACAGAGCTCGAACTCCTCCATGAGCAGCGGGGGTTGGCCCTCCTTGGCGGCGTCGAGGTCGCGGTAGGAGAGCAGGGTCTGCGCGGTCAGGTCGACGACGGCCTCGGCGGCGGCGCCGGTCTCCTGGTCGAGCAGGGTGGCCCGCACGCGCCGTACGACCGGGTCGCCGGGGCGGTGGGTGCTGGCGGTGTGCCGGTCCGGTTCGTGTGGCAGGACGAGCGGGAAGCGGGTGGCTTCGGTGACCTTGCCCGCGTCGGCCAGGATCCGCCTGGCGGTGGTGAACTCCTCGGCGGTCAGCGGGTCGAGCGGGTGCGCGGGGGCCTGCGCCCCCGGTTGCGGGGTCTCACAGCAGTTCATGCGGTGCTCCTTCGCGCGGTGCGGCGAGGTGCTTGCCGATAGCTGGTGGTCGAGCTGGCTGCTGGTGGCTCTGGTGCGTCGTCGCTCCAGCTCGCTGTCGGTCGAGAACCGTACGCGCCGCGCCCCCGGCCCGCCGGGAGCGACGCGGGGGCCGGACCCGGGCGGTGGTGCACGGTGCCGCGGGCCCGAGTGCGCCCTGGTACGCGGTGCGGCGGCTGGTGCCGTGGGGCGGCCGACGGCTGGTGCGTGCCGTACGGAGGTGACTGCTGGGGCGTGTCCGACAGGCCCACGAGCCTGGCGGCTTGGTGCGGTATCGACAGGTCGTACGGTCCCGACAGGTGGTGCGGTTTTGACGGGTGGTGCGTTTTGACAGGTGGTGCCTAGTTAGGTCGATCTCACGCAGTGGTGCGGTGCGAGGTCGCCGGCCCATGTGCGGCTGCGGCCTTCTCCAGTTGGAATGCCTCGTTGCCCTTCCCTATTCCGCGGTGCACCTCCGGGCGTGTCGCGCGCAGCAGCAGCCCGTACCCGATGCCGACGACGACGGCGAGGCCCATCACGCCGGGCAGCAGCCAGCGCAGCGCGGAATCCGGGTCGGCCTGGAGCAGCACGTCGAAGTCCTTGACGGCGTAGACCATGATGACGGCGAGCGCCACGGCCGACAGGCCCGAGCAGATGATGCGGGGCAGGTGGACGCGGGTGGCGCCGCGGCGGACGAAGAAGGAGATGACGGCGATGCTCGCGGTGGCCATCAGGGCCATCACGCCGAGCGCGCCCACGTTGCCGGCCCAGGTGAACAGGTGCAGCACCGGCGTGGTCGGGTCACCGAAGGGCTTGTCGTCGCTGAGCGCGAAGCCGGCCACGACGACCAGCGAGAGCACGCTCTGGAGCACGGAGCCGTAGGCGGGCGCGCCGCTGGACTTGTTGGTGCGGCCGAACGCGGCGGGCAGCAGGCCCTCGCGGCCCATGGCGAAGGCGTAGCGGGCCACCACGTTGTGGAAGCTGAGCATGGCGGCGAACATGCCGGTCACGTAGAAGACGTGCATGGTGTTGGTGACCGCGGTGCCCAGCCGGTCCTCGGTCAGCCCGAACAGCATGCCCGGGCCCTGCGCCTGTGCGGTGGCCACCACCTCGGACGGGCCGGCCGCGACGCCGAGCACCCAGGAGCTGAAGGCGAAGAAGAGGGCGGCGAAGCCGACCGCGAGGAACATCACGCGCGCCACCACCACCTGCGGCCTGGTGGTCTCCTCGGCGTAGACCGGGGACTGCTCGAAGCCGGTGAAGGAGGCGATGCAGAAGCACAGGGCGGTGCCGAGGCCCGCGCCGGTGAGCGTGTCGGGGTTGAACGCGTGCAGCGAGACGCCCTCGGGGCCCGGGTCGCCGAGGCCGGCCACCGCGAACACCGAGACCAGCACCACCTCGATGAGCAACAGGACGCCGAGCACCTTGACGTTGAGGTCGATCTTGAGCCAGCCGAGCACGCTCACCAGCACCACCCCGACCAGGGCCGGAATCCACCAGTCCACTCGCACGTCCAAGTGCTGGTCGATCAGCCCGGCGACCTCGAACCCGAAGATGCCGTAGATGCCGAACTGCATGGTGCTGTACGCGACGAGGGCGAGCACGGACGCGGCGGCGCCGGCGGTGCCGCCGAGGCCCCGGGCGATGTACGCGTAGAAGGCGCCCGCGTTGTGCACGTGGCGGCTCATCTCGGCGTAGCCGAAGCTGAACAGCATGAGCACGATGCCGAGGATCACGAAGAGCAGCGGCTGACCGACGATGCCCATCACGGCGTACGTGGTGGGCATGACGCCGGCGACGACCATCATCGGCGCGCTGGCCGCCACCACCGAGAGCAGCAGCCCGGTCATGCCGATGCGGCCGGCGCGCAGCGCGCGGTCCTGGCCCTTGAACGTGCTGATCTCTCTCGCGCGCGTGCTACCCGTCGTCATGGCGGACGGTTCCTTTCCACGGGAGGTGCCGGGAATCAGGTCAGGGTGAGCCGAGCGCCGCGGAGCGCGCGGCGCGGAATTCCTGTTTGGGATCGCGGTCGGTGTACGACCAGGGGGCCCGGGTGGCGTGCGGGCCGATGCGGTGGAAGAGCGCGGCGGCCTCCGCGAGACGTCCCTCGTGGTACGTGGCGTGGGCCAGGTAGTTGAGGTCTATCTGCTGGCGGGGGTGGTCCTCACCCTCCCATTCCAGCCACCAGTCAAAGGCCGCTTTCAGCACTTGTCGGGCCTTTCGGGTGTGCCAGTGCTGCGATTCGGCGGGGTTGCGCGGCACCGCTCCGGAGGCGGCGAGCACCCGGAACCGCTCGGCGTGCGCCACCACCGGCAGCACGGCCAGGGGCGAGTCCGCCGGCGCCTGCTCGGCGGCCCAGTCGGCGAAGTCGTACACCTCGTGCAGCGGGTCGCCGCCACCACCGTCACGCTCCGCGAGCGCGGCGGCCATCAGGTGGTGCGCGTGGTGGTGGTCCGGGTGGCGGGCGCGCACCTGGTCGAAGGCGCGCGCGCAGTCGTCGCCGGTGCCCAGGGTGCGGGCCAGGACGAGTTGCGCCAGCCACGGCGACGGGTCGGTCGGGACCAGTCGCGCGGCCACCAGACACTGCTCGCGCGCCGACTCGTACGACGCCTTGCCGCGCACCGCGCGCAGGGTACTGGCGCAGGCCAGCAGGGTCGCGGCGGCGGCGCTGTCGGGTTCGGCGAGCTGCCATTCGCGCGCCCACGAGACGCTGGCCCTGGCCTCGGCGAGGACCATCAGACGGTGTCCCCTGCGGTCCCAGTCCTCGCCGGTCTCGGCGAGCAGGGCCCGGGCGGCGCTCCACCGTCCCTGGGCGAGTGCGTTGCGGGCCGCGGCCAGCTCCGCATCGTCCAGCGCGGGGTCAAAGGCGAACCGGCCCCTGCGCCACGGGCGGCCGATCGAGCGTGGCGGAGGCGTCATTCGTGAAGTTCCTCCACAACGCTGTCACCTCCAGCCCCGCAGCGGAATCCGTCCGCGCGAGGTGCGCCGGCCCCATCGGTGGCCCCCAGTGCCAGCGCCGCCGACGGCGAATGATCACGGACAGCAAACCGGTAGTCACTGCTCTGCGTCAAGGCCGGAAGACGCCCCCAACACGCCGTGACTTCCCCGTGTCCTGACCGCCCTCCGCCCATCCCCCACCCACCGGGGCCGACCCGCCCCCGCCCCGGGCGCCATCGTCACTGCTCACGGAGGGTGCGACGACCATGACCGTATGGGGCCAACTCCCTTTCGCCACTGGCGTGTTGAGACCAGAACGTGATCCACGCCTGAACGGAATGAGACCCCGGACCGACGCATTCCCCACTGCGGGGCGACGGGTCAGCGGAGGCGGGCGGCCGGAGCGGGGCCGGCGGGGCGCCCCGCCGTGAGCGCCACACCCGGGCGGCAGAGGCGATTGCCAGCCGCCCCGGCCCGCCCTCACCGCACCCCGCCGCACCGCTCACAGCGCGCTACAGAGCTCACCACTCACAACACGTCGCGCAACGCGCGACAGACCTCGGCACTGCTCGGCCGGTCGGCCGGGGACCGACTCAGCATCCGGTCAATGAGCCCGCCCAGCGGACCCGGCACGTTGACCACCCGGTGCGGCTTGTCCACGATGGCCCGGCGCTGGTCCTCCCGAGTGGCGCCATCCGGGTAGTCCACGTGCCGCCAGCCGGTGGCGGAGATGAAGTACGAGGCCCCTAGCGCGTACACCGCCCCCGTCACGTCGAGCGCCGACCACACCCCAGGGCCCCGGGCCCCGTACCGCGTTGGTCAGATACGAGTCATGGTCGAGGTGTAGCCGCCTCCGCCCGGGTAGACCCAGTCGCCGGTCATGGCCGTGCCGTCGGGGGTGAAGGTGCCGCGGAAGTAGGCGGGGCTGCCCTTGGCTCCGGCCCAGATGGTCAGGTGGCCGTCGGTGAGTTCGTAGACGTAGTCGAAGGTGTTGCCCTGCGAGTCGTAGTAGCGGGAGGCCACGTCCGCGCCGGTCGGCTCGCCGAAGGGGCGGAGGTTGCCGATGACCTCGATGCCGGTGACCGGCTCGCCGAACTGGACCAGGTCAACGTGCTGGACGAGGAAGAACCCGCCGGGCAGCCACTCGTACCGCACGGTCCCCTCCACCCCGCCGGTGACCCTCCAGGTGCCCACCAACGGTGCGAGGGCCAGGAGTTCGGCGGTCGGCCGGGCCGGTGACCGGTCCGCGTCCGCCTGCGCGGTCGCGTCCGTGGCCGCAGCGGCGTTGGTGGCGGTGGCCGGGTCAGCGGTCGGGGCCGGGGGCGCAGTGGGCGCGTTCGCCTGCGCGGGAGTGGCGGCGTCAGCGGTCGGGGTCGGCGTGGTGGTGGGGATCGTGGTGGGGGTCGTCTCGGGCATCGTGTTCTTCCTCTCGGTGGGTGGTTGCCCGTTACCTCGTGGCCGGGGGCGGGATCTCGACACGCCTGCGATGTGCTCCACGTCACATTCCGCCGGTGTCGAAGGCGAGGTCGCGGCTCCGAGGTCTCGGGGAAGGAGCCGGGCCGGCCCGGTCGCGTCCGCCCCCGTCACCCGGGCCGACCGGCCCTACCATGAGCCATCCGAAATCAGGGAGCACCCCGTGAAGTACCTGCTGTTGGGCTACACACCGGCCGCCGCCTGGGACGCGGCGACCGCCGACGCCGCGACGCCGGAGGCGCTGGCCGCCTTCGCGGTGTACCAGGAGTTGGAGAAGGAGCTGGTCGCGTCGGGCGAACTGGTCTCCACCGAAGGGCTTGGACACCCCGCGGTCAGTACGACGGTGCGCCCCACCATGGAGGGCGTGGTGGCGACCGACGGGCCGTTCGCCGAGCTGAAGGAGGTGCTGGCCAGCTTCGCCGTCATCGACGTGTCCGGCAGGGAGCGGGCCGTGGAGATCGCCGCGCGGATCGTCCGGGCGCTGGGCGAGCCGATCGAGATCCGGCCGGTCATGGGTGAGGACTTCGCGTCGTGACCGTCCGGCTGTGCCCCCACGCCCGGCCCCGCCCCCTGCCCCGCGCCGCGTCCCGTTGCTGGCCCCGCACCAGGTCCCGACCCCGTCCCCGGCCCCGTTCTCGCGTCCGCCCTCGCCCCTGCTCCCGCCCCTGCTCCCGCCCGTGCGACCCGACGGGTGCGGCCCACCGGGGCGGGCGATGAACGACGGCGCCGAGGAGTTCGACGAGGTCGAGGAGTCCGACCGGGCCGAGGAGCCCGAGGGGGGCGACGGAGCAGTTGGGGCGTACGGGACGGGCGGGGCCGACAGCGGCGGCGGGGCCAACGCGGGGAGGGACGGCCGCGGTGGGGACGCCCAGCACGTCGAGCGTCTGTTGCGTACCGAGGCACCGCACGTGCTCGGCGCGCTGACGCGCCGCTTCGGCCGGTTCGACGTCGCCGAGGACGCGGTGCAGGAAGCGCTGCTCGCCGCGCACGGGGCATGGACGGCCACAGGCGTGCCGGACCAGCCGCGCGGCTGGCTGATCCGCGTCGGCTACCGGCGCATGGTCGACCTGCTCCGCTCCGAACAGGCCAGGCAGCGGCGCGAGCGGGACGTCAGCCTGGCCGAGCTCGCCGGCCGGCCGCCGGAGCCCGCGGCCGAGACGGACGACAGCCTCACCCTGCTCCTGCTGTGCTGCCACCCCGAGTTGCCGCCCGCCTCGCAGATCGCGCTCACCCTGCGGGCCGTCGGCGGACTGACGACCGCCGAGATCGCCCACGCCTACGGCACGTCCGAGGCGACCATGGGCACCCGGATCAGCCGCGCCAAGCAGCGGCTGGCCCGCGCCGGCGCCCGTTTCACCCCGCCGTCCGCAGCCGACCGCGACAGCCGGATGGCCGCCGTCATGCAGGTGCTCTACCTCATCTTCAACGAGGGGTACACGGCCACGGCAGGGGACGCCCTCAGCCGGCTCGACCTCACCGGCGAGGCGATCCGACTGGCCCGCCTGCTGCACGCCGCGGCGCCCGAGGACGCCGAGGCGAGCGGGCTGCTGGCGCTCATGCTGCTCATCGAATCGCGGCGGGCCGCCCGTACCGGCGAGGGCGGCGCGCTGCTGCCACTGGACGAGCAGGACCGTACGCGGTGGGACCGCGAGTTGATCCGCGAGGGAACCGCACTGATCGACGGCGTCTGGGGCCGCGGGGCCGCGGGCCCGTACCAACTCCAGGCCGCCATCGCCGCCCTGCACGCGGCGGCCCCCACCGCCGGACGGACCGACTGGCCGCAGATCGCGATGCTCTACCTGTGGTGGGAGCGGCTCGCCCCGACCGCCCCGGTACGGCTCAGCCGCGTGGTCGCCGTCGCCCGGGCCTTCGGCCCCGTACGCGGTCTCGCCCTCCTCGATGACCTCAACCGCCGGCACGGCCTGGACCGGGACCCCCTCACGCGCCAACGCGAGCGCGCCGTCCGCGCCCACCTGACCCATCTGTCGGGTGACCCGGCCCGCGCCGCCGCCCTCTACCGCGAGGCCGCGGACCTCACCGCCAATCAGGTCGAACGCCGCTACCTGCTCGACAAGGCGGGGGGCGGGTGAGCGGGGGCGTGCCCTTGCGCGGGCGCGTGCCGGTGCGCTCCCCGGGCCTTCCCGCACGCGCTTCGCCCCGTGCGGGGCGCGCCGTCACCCCGGGCCCGCCGTCACCCCGGGCCCGCCCCGTCGCGTTCCGCACGGCCCGGGGACCGCCAGCCGGCGCGTGCTTCCTGGTACGGCGGTGAGGGCTGGGGGCAGGACGACACGGAGGGGACGTCCACCGCTCCGTCCGCGCCGAGTTGCGCCCCTCCGGCCAGGGCCCGCCGCCGGCGCGCGGCGCAGCCGACTACCCCACCGCCTCCCCCACCGCACGCCCCGCCGTGCGGCCGGAGAAGAGGCAGCCGCCGAGGAAGGTGCCTTCCAGGGAGCGGTAGCCGTGCAGGCCGCCGCCGCCGAAGCCGGCGGCCTCGCCGACCGCGTACAGCCCTGGCAGCGGCGTGCCGTCGTCGGTCAGTACCCGGGATCGCAGGTCGGTCTCCAGGCCGCCGAGGGTCTTGCGAGTGAGGATGTTGAGCCGCACGGCGATCAGCGGGCCCGCGTCGGGGTCCAGGATGCGGTGTGGTGCGGCGGTGCGGATGAGGCGGTCGCCCAGGTAGGAGCGGGCCCCGCGCAACGCCGTGACCTGGAGGTCCTTGGTGAACTTATGGTGCAACTCGCGGTCGCGCGCGGTGATCTCGCGGCGTAGCTCGGCCTCGTCGACGTGGCCGGACTTGCGCCTGGGGTCGGCCTCGGTCAGCTCGTTCATCCGGCGCACCAGTGCGGTCAGCGAGCGTTCCACGATGAAGTCCTCGCCGTGGTCCAGGAACGCCTGCACGGGGCCGGGGACGCCGCCGCCGGCGCGGCCGAGCACCTGCCGGACGTGCCGGCCCGTCAGGTCGGGGTTCTGTTCGGAGCCGGAGAGCGTGAACTCCTTCTCGATCATCTTCCGGGTGAGCACGAACCACGAGTAGTCGTAGCCGGTGCGCATGAGGTGTTCGAGGGTGCCGAGGGTGTCGAAGCCGGGGAAGAGCGGCACCGGCAGCCGCTTGCCGAGCGCGTCCACCCACAGGGGCGAGGGGCCGGACAGGATGCGGATGCCGTGCTGCGACCAGATGGGGTTCCAGTTGGCGATGCCCTCGGTGTAGTGCCACATCCGGTCGCGGTTGACGAGGCGGGCGCCGGCCCGCTCCGCGACGCCGAGCATCGCGCCGTCCACGTGCGCGGGCACGCCGCTGAGCAGGTGCTCGGGCGGCGTGCCCAGGCGTCTTGGCCAGTTGCGGCGCACCAGTTCGTGGTTGCCGCCGATGCCGCCGGAGGCGACGATGACCGCCTGGGCCCGCAGTTCGAAGGCGCCGGCGACCTCCCGGCTGCTGGCGGTGCCGCGCTCGGCCGTCGAGGGCGCGAGCACCTCGCCGCTGACGGTGTCCACGGCGCCTGCGGTCCGGCTGAGCCCGGTGACCCGGTGCCGGAACCGCAGTTCCACCAGGCCGCGCGCCACCCCGGCGCGCACCCGGCGCTCGAACGGTGCGACCAGGCCGGGGCCGGTGCCCCAGGTGATGTGGAAGCGGGGCACCGAGTTGCCGGGCCCGGTGGCGGCGTACCCGCCGCGCTCCGCCCAGCCGACCACGGGGAAGAACCGCACCCCCTGGGCGTGCAACCAGGCCCGCTTCTCGCCGGCGGCGAAGTCGACGTACGCCTCGGCCCAGCGGCGCGGCCAGCGGTCTTCCGGCCGGTCGAAGCCGGCCGTGCCGAGCCAGTTCTGCCAGGCGAGGCCGTGGCTGTCGCGGATGCGCAGCCGGCGCTGTTCGGGCGAGTCGACGAGGAAGAGGCCGCCGAAGGACCAGTGCGCCTGGCCGCCGAGCGAGCCCGCGGGCTCCTGGTCGAGCAGGATGACCGTGCGGCCCGCGTCGACCAGTTCGGCGGTCGCGGCGAGCCCCGCGAGTCCCGCCCCGACCACGATGACATCCGCGTCGTACGCCATGGCTTCCATCCTCGTCGGGGCCGGCCGCCCTGCGTGCCCGGCCCGAAGACCTGCGCGCGTGCGTGCCCGACCCGAAGACTCTGCGCGGGCCCGGCGCCCGTCGCCTGCCCGATCCTCGTTACCCACGGGTATGGCGTCAACCGTCGGGACGCGACCGAAACGGCTGCGTACGGGCCTGGTTGGATGGCCGGATGACTGAGCAAGCGCCCCGTTCGGCGGATGAGGTACTGGACGTCGTGGACGAGCAGGACCGGGTGGTGGGCCAGGCCCCGCGCGGCGAGGTGTACGCCCGCGGGCTGCGCCACCGCTGTGTGTTCATCCTGGTCAAGGACGCCGCTGGCCGCGTCTTCGTCCACCGGCGGACCGCACAGAAGCTCGTCTTCCCCGGCCTGTACGACATGTTCGTGGGCGGGGTGGTCGGCGCCGGCGAGTCGTACGCGACGGCGGCGCTGCGCGAGGCCGAGGAGGAGCTCGGGGTCAGCGGGCTGCCCGCGCCGACGCCGCTGTTCTCCTTCTGCTTCGAGCGGCCGGGCAAGTCGTGGTGGTGCCGGGTGTACGAGGTGCGCTGCGACCTGCCGGTCAACCCGCAGGTCGAGGAGGTCGCCTGGCACGCGTTCCTCACCGAGGCGGAGCTCTCGGCCAAACTGACGGAGTGGGAGTGGGTCCCGGACGGCGCCGAGGGGTACCAGCGGCTGCTGGCCCACCGGGCGGCGGGCGGCGGGGCGGAAGCCGCGGAGGACTGATTGCGGCGCGCCGCGGGGTGGGAGTCGCCACGGGCCGATGACGGTGGGGCTGGCACGGGCGGAGCACGGGACCGGGGCACGGGCGCCGGCACCAGGCGCCCCCGGGCAGCGCTTCGGGATGCGGCGCGGTCGCTGGCGCAGGGCGCAACGCGGGCGGCGACTCGGGTACGGCACGGGAGTGCGGCGCGGCGCACCACGTCGGCGGCTCGGGTACGGCGCGGGAGGGCGGCGGCGCACCACGCGGGCGGCGACTCGGGGCGCACCGGCAGAGCCGCCCCGGCCCGTACCCTCGACCGCGAACCCCCGGAGCGATGCGGCGCGGGCCGCCCGGCCTCCCCTCCTCCGCGCGTGGTGACGCCCGGGTGGCTGGCCGGCGCCGGGCGCGGGCCCGGTCGGTGAACGTGGGCCACCTCGCAGCGCCCGGCACACCGACCGCCACTAGCCTGGACGGCATGAACGTATCTGCACTGCCCTCATGACGCGCCACGGGGCGCCCCCGCCGGGCGGCGGAGCGGCGGCGGACGGTGAGCCGACCGCCCGCGCCGGCGGCCGGCCCGGGGCCGGTGAAGGGCCGGGCGCCGACGCCGGTCCGGGCGGCGCGGCGGATGACGGCGCGGGCGACGGCTCGGGCTGTACCCGCGGGTCCCCGGGGCCCGGAGGTGCGGACGCCGCCGCGCCCGGTGGGCGGCGGCGCTGGTGGCGGGCGACCACTGCCGAGATGCGGCTGTGGTGGGCGCCGGGCCGGGTGCAGATCGAGGGCAAGACGCCCGACTACCGGTTCTCGCTGGCCAACGAGCGGACCTTCCTGGCCTGGCTGCGCACCGGCCTCGCGCTGGTGGGCGGCGGGTTCGCGGTGGACCAGTTCCTGCCGGACGAGGAGCGCGCCCTGCGGACCGTACTGGCCGTCGCGCTGCTGGTGGGCGGGGCGCTGTGCGCACTGCGCGCGGTCAGCCACTGGCTCCGCTGCGAGCGGGCCATGCGCCGCGGCGAAGACCTCCCCGTCTCCCGCTTCCCGACCGTGCTGGCGCTCGCGGTGGGCGTGCTGTCCGCGGTGATGGTGCTGGTGGTGGCGTTGGGCTGGGCGGGCTAGTGCCGGCGGCCCGCGACCCCGGGCTCCAGCCGGAGCGGACCCGGATGGCCTGGCGGCGCACCACGCTCGCCTGTGCCGTGGTGGCCGTCCTGGCCGGGCGGCAGGCGCTGATCGGCGGGGACCGGCCGGTCGCCGTGCTCGCCCTGGCCGCGATCGGCCTGCTGTGGCTGGCGCTGCTGGCCGTGGCGCACCGGCGCATCCGGTTGCTGGCCGCACCGCGACCGCCCGTCCTGTCCCCGCGGGCGGCTGCGGCGGCGGCCTGGTGCGCGGTGCTGCTCAGCGCGGTGGGGCTGGGCGTCCTGCGGTAGGTGGCGGCCCGCCCCGTATCCCGCGTACGGGCACGAACGGACGGCCTTCCGGGCGCTGCCGGCGCTCGCTGCGCGGGCGAGGCGGCGGCCCGGGCTGCGGTGACGCCCCGCGCACGAGGCAGTCGCGGACGCGGCGGGCCGTGCCGCGGGCGTGTCGCGGGCGTGCCCTTTCGGAGGGCTGGGCCCGGGTGCCAGTCTTGGCGCGCCAACTCGCAGGTCTTGGAGAGGACAGCATGTCCCACATCAGCGCCAACGCCGCCACCTGGGCGGCGGCCACCGAGCCGTACCCGGTCCAACTGGCCCCGGGGGTGCACGCCTACGTCCAACCGGACGGCGGCTGGTGCCTGAACAACGCGGGCTTCATCAGCGACGGCCGCACCACGGCGATGATCGACACGGCCGCCACCGAGCGCCGGGCGCGTGCGCTGCGCGAAGCTGTGCTCGCCAGCGGGGCGCCGCTGCCCGGGCTGCTGGTGAACACGCACCACCACGGCGACCACACCTACGGCAACTGGGTCTTCCTGCCCGAGGCCACCGCCGTGGGCCACGCCGCCTGCCGGGCCGAAACGCTGGCCAACGGCCACCAGTTGCACGCCATCTGGCCCGAAGTCGACTTCGGCACGGTGGAGATCGCCCCGCCCACGCTCACGTACACCGACGCGCTGACGCTGCACGTGGGCGAGATCGAGGTGCAGTTGCACCACCCGGGCGTGGCACACACCCTCGGCGACACCTTCGTCTGGCTGCCGGAGCAGCGCATCGTCTACACCGGTGACCTGGTCTTCCACGGCGGCACCCCGTTCGTCCTGATGGGCTCGCTCGCCGGCTCGCTGCGGGCCGTCGAGCAACTGCGGGCGCTGGACGCGGAGACGGTCGTGCCCGGGCACGGCACGATCACCGGGCCCGAGGTGTACGACACGATCGAGCGCTACCTGCGGTACGTGACCGAACTCGCCGCGCAGGGGCACCAGGCGGGCCACACCCCGCTGGAGGTGGCGCGCGGGGCGGACCTCGGCGAGTTCGCGCAGTTGCGGGAGAGCGAGCGGCTGGTGGCCAACGTGCACCGGGCGTACGCGGAACTCGACGGGCTGCCGCCGGGCGCCCCGCTCGACCCGGTGGCCGTCTTCTCGGACATGACGGAGCTCAACGGCGGGCGCCCGGTGGCCTGCCACGCCTGAGCCTCCGTCCGGCCGGCCCGCCCCTCTCGCGTGGGCCCGTGCCCCGTTCGTACCGTGCGGACGGTCCGCACCGTGCGGACGGTCCGACGGGGCCCCGGCTGCGGGCCGCACCGGCGGGCAGTCGGGCAGGTTCGGCAGGTCGCGCCGAAGGGCGGCAGCGGGCGGGGCCCGGCGCACACCGTGCGGCGCGGCCCCGCCCCGGCGGCCGAAACCCGGCACCCCGCCCCCGCATGGCTGGACTCCATACCGACTGGTCGGCATCATGAGGCGATCACGGGGACCCAGTCCCGCATCCCGACCCGCCGGAGGCAGACTCGATGAGCGCAGGCAGCCCAGTTCCGGGACGCGAGGGCACCGCCGAAGGCACCGGCGAAAGCACCACTGCGGGCCCCGCAGAAACCGCAGAAGCCACGGACACCGCACCCGCCCCGGAGGCGGCCCCGCCGGGGGTCGACCTGGAGCAGGTGCGGGCCTTCCTGGACCGGGAGCTTCCGGGCCTGCTCCGCGGACCGCTGCGCGCGAGCCTCATCGAGGGCGGCCGGTCCAACCTGACGTACGAGCTGAGCGACGGCACGGCGCGGTGGGTGCTGCGGCGCCCGCCGCTGGGCCACGTACTGGCCACCGCGCACGACATGGCGCGCGAGCACCGGGTGATCAGCGCCCTGCACCCCACGCCGGTCCCGGTGCCCGAGCCGCTGGCGCTGTGCACCGACCCGGCCGTGCTCGGCGCCCCGTTCTACGTGATGAGCCATGTGGCCGGCACCCCGTACCGCAGCGCCGGGCAACTCGCCGCGCTCGGCCCGCAGGCCACCCGGACGCTGCTGGTCGACCTGGTGGACACGTTGGTGGCGGTGCACGCGGTGGACCCGGCAGCGGTCGGGCTCGCCGACTTCGGCCGGCCCGACGGCTACCTGGAACGCCAACTGCGGCGCTGGGCCAAGCAGTTGACGCTTTCCACCAGCCGCGAGCTGGCCGGCATCGCCGAGTTGCAGCAGCGGCTGGCCGACGCGCTGCCCGCCTCGCCCGCGCCGACCGTGCTGCACGGCGACTACCGGCTGGACAACGTGCTGGTCGACGCCGACCACACCATCGCCGCCGTGCTCGACTGGGAGATGTCCACGCTCGGCGACCCGCTCGCCGACCTGGGGCTGCTCGTCATGTACACCGAACTGCCCGAGTTGCCCGACGCGCCGATCCGCTCGACGCGCGGCGCCCCCGGCCACCCCTCGTCCGCCGAACTGATCGAGCGGTACGCGACGCGCTCGGGCCGCGACGTGGCGTCCCTCTCCTGGTACACCGCGTTCGCCTTCTTCAAGCTCGCCGTGATCGCCGAGGGGATCCACTACCGCTACGGGCTCGGCCAGACCGTCGGCGCCGGATTCGACCGGATCGGCGCGCTGGTCCCGCACCTGATCGACAGCGGACTCACCACCGTACGGAAGGGCTGAACGGGCCGTGGACTTCGCCTACGACGCCAGGACCGAGGAGTTGCGCGGGCGGCTGCTCGCCTTCCTGACCGAGCACGTCTACCCGGCCGAGGCGCTCGCGCAGCAGCAGCGCGCCGCCCAGGCCGACCCGTGGGTACAGCCGCCGGTGGTGGCCGAACTCCAGCGGGAGGCGCGCCGGCAGGGCCTGTGGAACCTGTTCCTGCCCGACGACCGGTACGGGGCGGGCCTGACCAACGTGCAGTACGCGCCGCTCGCCGAGCTCACCGGCCGCAGCCCGCAACTCGCCCCGACCGCGCTGAACTGCGCCGCGCCCGACACCGGGAACATGGAGCTGCTGGCCGAGTTCGGCACCGCCGAGCAGCGCGAGCGCTGGCTCGTGCCGCTGCTCGCCGGCGAGATCAGGTCCGCCTTCGCCATGACGGAGCCGGACGTGGCCTCGTCCGACGCCACCAACATCGAGACCCGGATCGAGCGGGACGGCGACGCGTACGTCATCACCGGCCGCAAGTGGTACATCTCCGGCGCCATGAACCCCGCCTGCCGGGTCTTCATCGTCATGGGCAAGACCGACCCGGACGGCGCTGACGTGCGCCGGCAGCAGTCCATGGTGCTGGTGCCGCGCGACGCACCGGGCGTCGAGGTGCGCCGGGCCATGCAGGTCTACGGCTACGCCGACCACTACCACGGCGGGCACGCCGAGGTGGTCTTCGACCGGGTGCGGGTGCCGGTCGAAAACCTCGTCGGGGAAGAGGGCGGCGGGTTCGCCATCGCCCAGGCCCGGCTCGGCCCCGGCCGCATCCACCACTGCATGCGGCTGATCGGGATGGCCGAGCGGGCGATCGAGCTGATGTGCCGCCGGGCCACCGGCCGTACCGCCTTCGGTCGGCCGCTCGCCGCGCAGGGCCAGGTCCAGGCGTGGATCGCGGACGCCCGGGTGAGCGTGGAGCAGTTGCGGCTGCTGGTGCTCAAGACGGCCTGGCTGATGGACACGGTGGGCAACCGGGGCGCACACACCGAGATCCAGGCCATCAAGATCGCCACCCCGCGGGCCGTCGCGCACATCATCGACCAGGCGGTCCAACTGCACGGCGGCGGTGGCGTGGGCCAGGACTTCCCGCTCGCCGAACTGTGGGCTGCGGCCCGCACCCTGCGTCTGGCCGACGGCCCCGACGAGGTGCACCAGCGCTCGCTGGCCCGGCGCGAACTCAAGCGGTACGGGGCGGGGGGCTGAGGGGCCTTCCGGCGCGGCGGCCCTGCCAAGAGCGCGGGCGGCGGGCGGTAGGTGACCGGCCGTCGGCTGCCGGCTACCGGCCGCCAGTTACGTGCGCAGCGCGCGCAGCAGCAGGTCGGCCAGGTGGTCGGCGACCTGCTGGGCGGTGAGCGGGCCGTCCGGGCGGTACCAGGTGCCCAGGTGGTGCACGGAGCCGAAGTGGTAGTCGACCACCAGGTCGGCGGGGGTCGCCTCGTGGAAGACGCCGGCCCGCTGGCCCTCTTCGACCAGCGCCCGGAACCGCTCGTGGTAGCGCCGCCGTTCGGCCCGTACCTGCTGCTGCTTCTCGGGGCTGAGCTGGTGCATCGACCGGAAGAAGATCTTCGTGTCGTCCAGGTTCTCGATCGTGGTGACCACGACGTCGGCCGCGGCGTCCCGCAGCCGACGTTCCACCGGCGCGTCCGCGTCGGCGAACGCGTCGAGCCGCTCCTGCTGCAACCGCAGCACCCGCCCGTACACCTCGTGCAGCAGGTCGTCCTTGGAACCGAAGTAGTGGTAGAGGGCACCCTTGGTGACGCCGGCCGCGGCCACGATCTCCTGGACCGAGGTGCGGTCGTAGCCGCGTTCGGCGAAGAGCCTGGTGGCCGCGGCCAGCAGCCGCTGCGGCACCGGTGCGGCCTGCGCGCCGCCGTCCGTCGTCCTGGCCATCGCCGTCACCGACCCCTCGTCTCGTCACCCGCGGCACGTCTCGTCGCCTACGGCACGTCTCGTCACCCGCGGCACCACCGCGTCGCCTCCGCCGGCCGGCGGCTGCGGGCGGCTGCCCGGCGGGGCCGCCGCCGTCGACCGCTGCCGGTGCGCACCTCCCGTCGGAGGATCTTCCCACTCATCGCCCGGGCGGGCCCCGGCAGGTTCTCCCCCACTCGGGGCATTTGTACGGCGCGGCGCCGGGGCTTGGTGGGGGCCGGCCAGGTCCTGGTGGTCGGCGGCCGGCCGGGCCCGGGGCCCGTAGGACACCGCCCGGCCCGCCGCATGGCCCGTAACGCGCGCCGTCGTCAGCGCGGCCCGGTGGGCAACTGCTCGACCTTCTGCTGGAGCTTGTTGACGCCCGCCAGCCAGCGGTCGGGCTCGGCGGCGCGGCCCGCGTAGTACGCGGCGACCTCGGGGTGCGGCAGGATCAGGAAGCGCTCGTCGGCGATGCCCGCGAAGAGCGCGTCGGCCACCTGGTACGGCTCGATGGCGGTGGGCGCGAGCACCAGTTCACCGGTGGCGCCCGCGCTGGTCAGCATGTCGGTACGGACGCCGAGCGGGCAGATCGCGTGCACCCGGAGGCCGCGGTGCCGGTAGGTGGCGGACAGCCACTCGGCGAAGGCGTACGCGGCGTGCTTGGAGACGCTGTACGGGGCGGAGCCGACCATGGTGAGCAGGCCGGCGGCGGAGACGGTGGAGACGAAGCGGCCCTGCCCGCGGTCCAGCCAGTCGGGGAGCAGGGCCCGCGCCGCGCGCACGTGCGCCATGACGTTGACGTCCCAGGCCACCGCCCACGCGTCCTCATCCGCCTCGGGGCCGCCGGTCGGGGCGACGCCGGCGTTGGCGCAGAACACGTCGACGGCGCCGCCGAGCGCGTCCCGGGCGGCCGGCACCACGTCGGAGGCGTCGCCCGGCACCGCGACGCCGCCGACCTCGGCGGCCACCGCCCGCGCCCGGTCGGCGTCGATGTCGTTGACCACGACCCGGGCGCCCCGGGCGGCGAACCCCCGCGCGAGCGCGGCCCCGATCCCGCCGCCCGCCCCCGTCACGACCACTCCCGCACCCCGCACGGTCTCCACGCTGCGCCCTCCCGAGTCCCGGCCGCCGACGCCACGGCGCCCCGCCGCCCGACACCGGGCTCGGGCCGCGCCGCTGACTGCTGACTGCTGACTGCTGACTGCTGACTGCTGACTGCTCGCAGACTAACCAGTCGGTATGTGCCGCTGGAAGGGTGCGTTTCGGCCCCGCGGAGGTCGGGTCCCGCAGGGCCGGCGAGAGGACGGACGCCACGCCCGGCGACGCCGCGGAACAATCCGGCCGCCCTGCATTCCACCGGCCACGGCGGCAGCCTATCCACACATCCGCGAATTTCAAGAATCGGAAACTGACCCAAAGATCACGTGGAATGTTCTGGAGATTTGTTCCGCTTTTTGTGGCTGGCCGCGCGGCGCGCATGGAAGGCTTTTATGTCGTCGCACTCCCCCGCCGGACACGGTCTTTCCGCCGCCGGCGGGAATTCCCTTTCTGACATTTCCCCGAGCAAGGAGAATGACGCACGTGAGTTACTCCCAGGCCGCCCCTCCCGTCGGCGACCAGCACCGGGCCGCCCCGCGGGCCCGGCGCCCAGGACTGTTCCTGGCCCTGCTGCTGACCTCCGCATTGGCGGCGCTGAGCGGGGTGTTCGGCGCTGTGTTGGTGTTCGCCGGCGGCAAGGACATGGCCGAGACCAACGTCAAGGACGTCATCGACGACCACCCCGACGTGCTCGGACTCGGCTCGGGATTCACCGCGGCCGACTTCAAACAGGTCACCGGCCCCATGTGGGACGAGCTGATAAGCGACCGTCAGGACACGTTGACCGCCCGGGCCACGATGGTCGCCATCTTCGCCGTCTTCGCCCTGATCGCGACCCTGTTGGCCCGTAAGGCGGCGACCTGGTCGCGGGTCCTCATCACGCTCACCGCCCTCGTCTCCCTCATTCCGCATTTCCTCATCGTCGGCGATTACGAACCCGCTTCGGTCACCGCACTCAGCTACCTCGCCATCGTGGCCAGTGCGCTCGCCGTGGTGCTGTGCTGGCTGCCGGCGGTGAGCCGGTACGGGCGCGAGGTGAAGGCACGCGGTTAGGGCGCGCTGAGGTACGCGGTTGGCACTCCCGGCCTGCGGGCGCGCGGTCAGGGCTCCCGCCGCCGGCTCCCCCGCGCTCCCACTGCCGGTGCCCCCGCACCCCGGCCACCGGGGCCCCGCACCCGCCACCTCCGCACCACCCCACGTGCTCCACGACACCCCCGTACGCCGCCCCGTACGCAGCCCCTCGGGGCCGATCCGCGGGCCGGCTCTGGCCCGGCCGCGCCGGCTCGGCCCGACCCGGCCCGGTCTCGCTGGCGGCGCCCCACGGCGCGCGGGCCCCATCGATCCGGTGGGGCCCGCACCGCGTTCGCCGGGCGCCCTCCGGGGGGCGTCCCGGTTTGCTCCCCCCGGGGGCGGGTAGCCGCGGACGAGGCCGTCGTTACGGCCCGCAACCCGGTTTCGGCGCGGGGCAAGAACCCGACGACCGGCGCGGTGCACGGCGGCGGCGCCATCGGCACACCGCCGAGCACGGGCTCACCTGCGGCCCCGACCAGCCGCCGGCAGCGCCCGTAGCGCCGCCTGGCCCGACCGTTCCCGTACCGCCCCGGAGCCGCGGCCGTGACGGCGGGTCGGACGACGGAGCAACACGATGGAGCCAAATCGCGGCGGGCCACGTCCATGGGACATCGGGTCTGGTCCGCACGTCGGAGGTGGAATGCTTTGGCCGGTTTCAGAGCACTGGCACGAGAAGTCCGCGATCCCCACAACAACGTCGCGCTGCGGCGCACCTCACTGCGCAAGTGCCTGGAGCGCTTCGCCCCGTACGGGCACCGCGCGACCTGGCACCACCTGTGCGTACGCACCGGGATGCGGCCTGGCGACCGCGATCCCGACCCGGCGCGGCTAGTGGCCGCGCTGACGGAGCTCGAAGAGGCGCGGGAGGTGTGGCTCGCCTACGAGGCCGAGTTCGCCGCCCGGCGCCGGCGTGAGAAGCACGACGGGGTGCGCCAGCCGGGCGCCGTCGACGACTGGCACCGGCTGACCTGGGGCGGCTGTGAGGTCGTCCGGTGCGCCGACCCCGAGACCCATCCGAGCGCCCCGCTGCCGCAGGTGCTGCGGCGGGTCATCGCGGCCATGGAGGCGCCCGACGGGCCGCGGGCCGGCTGCCCGGTGTGCGGCGACGAACGGACGGTCAGCGCCGAACTCGCGGACCGCCCCTGGGAGAGCGGGCCGGTCTGCGGGCACTGCGGCATCGTGGTGCCCCGCCCGCCGGCCGCGACCTGCGCGCCCGCCCTGGCCGGCGCGCACTGAGCGGGGCGGGGGTCACCGGTAGGGCCCGCCCGGCGTCGGCCGCGCCGCGGCGTACGGTGCGCCGCGGCGCGGCCCGGGCGGGCGCGGGGCTGACGCGTTGGCGGATGCGTTGGCGGGCGCGCGTGGCGTTGACGGACGCGCGGCACGTGGCTGTGCATGGGCGGTGACGGACGCGTCGGTGTTAGCGGGCGCGTGGCGGGCGGCCGGTTGCACTGGCGGCGGCGGGCGCGTTGACAGCCCCTCCCCCGACCAGCATGCTGAGCAGCCGCTTAGTCCATGGTCGTGCGGGGGCGGGGCAGGTCGGCGCCCGCACGTGCGCCGCTCGTGCGGCGCGGCTCATCGGGAGGCACGGCATGGCAGGACCCCGGATCTTCACCTCGCTCGACGCGTTGCAGCAGGCGATCGGCGCGGAGCTCGGGCCGAGCGACTGGTTGGAGGTCGACCAGCGCCGGATCGACCTGTTCGCCGAGGCGACCGGGGACCACCAGTGGATCCACGTGGACCCGCAGCGGGCCGCGACCGGCCCGTTCGGCACCACCATCGCCCACGGCTACCTGACGCTCGCGCTGGTACCGGCGTTCTTCCCGCAGTTGCTGCGCGTCGACGGGGTGCGGATGGGCGTCAACTACGGCGTGAACAAGGTCCGCTTCCCGGCTCCGGTGCCGGTCGGCTCCCGGCTGCGGGCCACGGGGAAGATCACCGAGGCCGTCGCCGTGCCGGACGGCATCCAGCTCACCACGGTGCTCACCATCGAGCGCGCGGGCGGCGGCGACCGCCCGGTGTGCGTGGCGGAGTCGGTCAGCCGCTACTACCACTAGCCGGGGCCGGGCAGTGCCCACGCCGGGGTCGGGCACCAGGGAGCGGCCGACCACCAGCCCGCGCCCCACTGACCTACCGGGCTCCCGGTCCGCCGCCCCACCGGGACCGGCGCGCTACGCGGCCCGCTCAGCGGCCCCGACCATGCGCAGGGCCAGACCGGCGTAGAGCTCGCCGACCTCGTGCGGGGCGCGCCGGCCGTCGGCGCTGAACCAGCGGGCCACGTCGATGCAGAGCGAGAGGACGGCAAGCGTGGTGCCCGGCACGTCGGCGACGTCGAAGTCGCCGGAGCGCACCCCGTCCTCGATGATGCGACGCACCGCGGCGTCGGTGGCCCGGCGCATGCCCACGATCTCCACCCGGTGCTCGGGGCTGAGCGCGTCCAGTTCGTACTGCACCACACGGGCGGTGGTGTGGTGCTCGGCGTGCCAGCGCACGAAGGCCCGTACGGCGTCGGCGAGCCGCTGCGGCGGGCTGCCGGCCGCGAGCGCGGGACGCTCCAGGATGTCGAGCGCCAACCGGTGGCCGACCAGGCTGATCTGGTAGAGCAGCGCTTCCTTGGTCTTGTAGTGGATGTAGAGGGCGGCCGGGCTCATGCCGGCGCGGCCGGCGATGTCGCGGGTGGTGGTGGCGTGGTAGCCGCGCTCGGCGAACGCCTCGACCGCGGCAACGACCAGCCGCCGGGCGGCGTCCGGGGTGACGTCCGCCCACTCCTCGTCGGGCTGCTGCGCCTGCGCGCTCATACGGGCCCCGCTCTGCCAGCCCGCCGCGGACCTTCCGCGGGCGGGGGCTCACCATACCGCGCGGGTGAGCGAGCGCTTAGGAGTCTCCGGCGCCGTACGGCCGCCAGGCCCGTACACACGGGCCGGCACCACCCGCACTGGCACGGTGCGCCGGACGCGGTGCGTCGGCACGCGGTGCGCCGGTGCCGGCACCGCGGGCACGGGTACCGGGGGCACGGGTACCGCGGGTACTGGTATCCGCGACAGGGGTACGGCTGGTACCCGTACGGCAGACGCCGGAACCACCGGTACCCGTACCGCAGGTACCCGCATCCGCAGCACCGGTACGGCAGGCGCCCGTACGGCCAGCACCCGTACGCCGGACACTGGAACGACCGACACCAGCACCGCCACTACCCGCATCCACAACACCGGTGCGGCCGGCACCCGTACGACAGACGCCGGAACCACCGGTACCGGTACCGCGGGTACCCGTACCGCCGACACCAGCACCACCCGCACCCGTACATCAGACACTGGAACCACCGACACCAGCACCGCAGGTACCCGTACCACCGACACCAGCACCACCCGCACCAGCACCCGCACCCGCACCCGCGCACAGCCGCCCCCGCCGCGCCCCTACCCCACGCGCTGCCGCCGTCCCGTGCGCTCCGGGGCGTGTGCGAGGCCCCGGTGGGTGGAACCTAGCGGCGTTAGTTTCTGGTGGGGTGCGGCCTACCATGGGGCGCATGGCCCGCCCCCGTCAGCCGCTGCTCAGTCGTGAGCGCATCGTCACGGCCGCGCTCGGACTCGTGGACGCCGAGGGGTTGCAGGCGCTCTCGACCCGGCGGCTCGCCGGTGTGCTCGGGGTCAGCGGGCCGTCGCTGTACAACCACTTCCCGACCAAGGGCGAGATCCTGGACGCGGTGGCCGACGCGGTGATCGCGGAGGTGGACCTGTCGATGTTCGGGCCCGACCCGGCGCCGCCCTGGCGCACGGCGCTGCACGACTGGGCCGGCTCCTACCGCGCGGCGCTCACCGCCCACCCGCACGTGGTGCCGCTGCTGGCGCAGGGCCCGCGGCGGCGGCCTGCCGGGCTGCGGATGGCCGACGCGGTGTTCGGGGCCATGGTGCGGGCCGGCTGGCCGCCCGCCCAGGCCACCCGGGTCGGCGCGCTGTTGCGGTACTTCGTCACCGGCTCCGCGCTCGGCTCCTTCGCCGGCGGCTTCGTGGCCGACCCGGGCGCGTACGACCCGGCGGCCTATCCGCACCTGGGCCGGGCGCATCTGCTGCCCGAGCACCAGCAGCAGGTGGACGAGGGGGCGTTCGCAATGGGGCTCGGGGCGCTGCTCGACGGGCTTGAGCTCCAGTTCCAGCGGCTTGGCTGACCCGCGCCGCCGGCCGGATCGGCCCGCGCCGGCAGCCGGATCGGCCCGGTGGCCCGGGGCGCGTCGCCCCGGCCCACCGGGCCCCGTACGCGCTACTTCTGGCAGGTCACGTCGGCCGTGGGGAGCTCGCCCGTCTCCAAATAGGTGTTGACCTGGGCGTCCACGCAGGCGTTGCCGTAAGTACCGTAGACGCCGTGGTGGTTGGCGCCCTGCAAGGTCACCAGTCGGGAGCTGGGCAGTTGGCTGCGGAGCGCCCGGCTACCCGAGTACGGGGTGCGCGGGTCGCCGGTGGCCGCCACCAGCAGGGCCGGCGTGTCGCGCTCCACCCGCACCGGCACCTCACGCGGGAACCGGGGCCAGAACGCGCAGGCGTTGACGTTCTCGGCGAGCGGCCCCAGCAGCGGGTACTTCGCCCGGTTGCGCTCGATGTCGCGCCAGTACACCTCGGGGTCGCGCGGCGCCGCGCCGTCCCCGCACAGGATGGCCATCTGCACGCTGCCGTACGCGGAATCGCTACTGGTCAGGACGAAGTCGAGGAAGTCAGCGAGGTCGGGCGTCGGTTCGACCCGCTCGCCGCGTGCCGCGCGGGCGAGCACCGCGAGTTGGCCGGCGAGCGAGTGCCTGGCCGGGTCCCGGTCGTCGGCCGCGCCGGCGAAGGCGACCAGCGGCACCGTCGAGTCGTCCACCCGGTACGCGTCCGGGCCCGAGCCGATCGTCAGCGGCCGGGCGGCGGCGGCCTCGGTGGTGCGTTCCACGGTGCGCAGCACCTGCCGTTCGGTGGCGCCGAGCCGGTAGGTCCGGTCGTGCCGCGCGGCCCAGCGTGCCCAGTCCCGCACCGCGCGGTCGCCGTTGTCCTCGCGCCCGTGCAGCAGCCGCGGCCGGTAGTCGACCGGGTTGATGGCGCCGTCGAGCACCACCCGGTCGTAGCGGCCGGGGAACATCTGGGTGTAGGCGGTGCCCAGGTGGGTGCCGTACGAGTAGCCCAGGTAGGAGATCTTCCGCTCGCGCAGTGCGCCGCGTATGACGTCCAGGTCGCGGGCGGTGTTGCGGGTGTTGACGTACGGGAGTACGTCGCCGTGCCGGGTGGCGCAGCGCTTGGCCAGGTCCTTCTGGTGGGCGACCTGCCGGTCGAAGCCGGCCCGGTCCACGCCGGATGAGACCAGCGCGGAGCCCACCGGCCAGCCGCAGTCCAGCGGGGTGCTGCGGCCGACGAACCGGGGGTCGACGCCCACCAGGTCGTAGCGGGCCGCGGTCGCCCCCATCGGCCCGCGGAGCTCCAGCGGGCCGTCGAGCGAGGGGCCGCCGGGGCCGCCGCCGTTGAACAGCAGCGGGCCGATGCGGTGCGCCGTGTCGGTGGCCTTGATGCGGGAGATGGCGACGGTGATGGTGCGGCCGTCCGGGCGCGTGTAGTCCAGGGGAACGGTGAGGTCGGCGCAGTGCGCACCGGCCGCGGCCAGTTCCCGCCCGACCGCGTCGTCCGGGCCGAGCACGCAGCTCTTCCACTGCGGGCGTTGGTCGTAGTAGCGGGCGAGGCCGTCGGGGGCCGGGTCGGGCGAGCCGGCGTGGGCGGCGGCCGTCGGCAGGGCGGTGGGCAAGGTCGCCAGCGCGGCGGCGAGCACCAGGCCCACCGCCACCGGCCTTGTCTTTACATGCATGCCCCGCACGCTAGGCCCGCGGCCCGGCCTCCCTCACTGGTGCTGGCCCCCCGCCCGCACGGGGTGCCAGCACCAGGCGGCTGCGGACGCCTGGCCCGGCCCCGCGCCCTGCACGAAGGGGCGGGCGCCGCGTCAACTACGCTGCGTACGCGCGTGGTTGACGCGGCATCAGCAACAGTTTCCACCGCGCCGGGTGTCGTCCAATGACGACCACAGGCTCAACCCCCATGCACGACACGGGGGTTGACGATCGTCGGCTCAGAAGACGATGAGGGCGCGTCCGCCGCGGCCGGCCAGCATGGCGTCGAAGGCCGCCGGGATGTCTTCGAGTCCGATGCGCTCGGTGACCAGGGCCGACAGGTCGAGCCGGCCGGCGCGGATGTGGGCGGCGATGGCCGGCAGGTCGCGCTCCGGGTCGCTGTTGCCGTAGACGCAGCCGGAGAGGGTGCGGCCGAAGTAGAACAGCTCCAGGGCCGAGAACGTAACCCGCTGGTCCTGGCCGCCGATGCCCACGACGGTGGTGCGGCCACCGCGGCGGGTGCTCGACCAGGCGGCGCGGATGGTGTCCGCGCTGCCCACGCACTCGATGGCCACGTCGGCCCCGTACCCCTCGGTGAGCTCGCGCACCCGCTTGGCCGTGTCGTCACCCGCTATCAGGAAGTCGGTGGCACCGGCGGCTCTGGCCAGCTTCTCCTTCTCGGGTGACACGTCGACGGCGATCAGCGGCCCGGCGCCGGCGATGCGCGCGCACTGGAGGACCGCGAGGCCCACGCCGCCGACGCCGACGACCACGACCGACTCGCCCTCGACGACCTTGGCGGAGTGGAAGACGGCGCCGTAGCCGGTGAGCACGGCGCAGCCCAGGAGCGCCGCGTCGGCGAGCGGCACGCCGTCCGGCAGCGGCAGCACCGCGTGGGCGGGCACCACCGTCTCCTCCGCGAAGGCGGCGGTGCCCAGGCCCGGGTAGAGGGCCGTGGAGTCGGCGGCGAGCTTCGCGTAGGGCCGGTCGGCAGCGGCGCTGGCGTGGGCGCACAGCCAGGGTTCGTCCAGCGCACAGAAGTGGCAGTTCCCGCACGAAGGGGCCCAGTTGAGGACGACCCGGTCACCGGTGGCGACCGTGGTCACCCCCTCGCCGACGGCGCTGACCACGCCGGCGCCCTCGTGCCCGAGCACGGCGGGGGCCGGCTGGCGCAGGGTGCCGTTGGACAGGGACAGGTCGGAATGGCACACCCCGGCGGCGGTGAGCTTGACCCGGACCTGTCCGGGGCCCGGCTTCGGGAGGTCGATCTCGGCGATCTCCAGCGGAGCGTTGACTGCGGTGAGTACAGCGGCGCGAACCACGGTTTCTCCTAGGGGCACAGACTTGGTGTGGGGGTGGGGCGTTGACCCGGCCGGATCAAGGCCGACGGCGGCCGGGCGCTGGCGCACGGTTCCGCCGCCGACCGGACGGGCGGCCGGTCGGACGATCGGGGGGACGGGTGGTCGGGGTGCGCCGGCGGTGCGCGGTGAGTACGCCGGTGGGACGGGCCCTGTGGGACGGCGGCACGGGAGTGCGGAGCCGGTCCTGAGGTACGGGTCCGGGGCGGGCGGGACGGTACGTAGTGGGGCGGAGCAGGGTGGAAAGGGGCGGTGCGGATGGGGCGGGGTCGTGCGGGTGGTGCCGTGTGGAGTGGTGCGGGTGGGGCGGTGTGGACGAGGCCGTGCGGATGGTACGGCGGACGGCCCGCCTGGCGCAGCGTCCGCGCCCGGCAGGAAGGGCTGGCCCGGAGCGCCGCCGGAGGGGTTCCCTCTGGCACGTCGCACCGGGAGGTACGGGGCCGGCGGGCCCGTGCGGAGCCCGCCGGGTCCGGCCGGTGGTCCGCACGGGTCCGCGGCCCGGGCCCCCGACCTAGACGGCCGGTGCGACCCGGATGTGACGCGTGCGGCCGGGTACGGCCGGATGGTGCTGGTGCGCGGGGTGGGCGTGCGGCACGTACGGGGTGTACGGGCCGGGCCCGCCGGCCACGGCGTACGGGCCGGGTTGCTGTCCCGCCGCGGCCCGCCCGGCCCCGCCCGATCGGCCCGGTCCGGCCGGTCCGTCGGTGGCGCACCGCGGCCTGTCGCGGGGCGAGGCGCGTACCGGGCGGGCGGCGGGACCTGACGGACCGCACGGACCCGCATCGCGGGCGGGCGCGCGCGAGGGCGTGCGGTGGGGCTGGAGACGGGCGTTGACGGGGCGGGCCGGGCGGTGGCGGGTGGTGCTGGGTGGGGAGGGCGGGGCAAGTGGCAGGGCTCCGGTGGCGGGCCCCACCGTCGTCCGGCGTACGGAGCGGGCCGGGCCGCTCCGTACGCCGCTGGGTGACGCCGGGCCGGACCGCGCCCCGTCGCCCGGCGGCACGCCGGCCGGCCCGGACCGGTCAGAGTTGGAGCGACTTCGTCTGGAGGTACTCGGTCAGGCCGTGCACCCCCAGTTCGCGGCCGACGCCGGACTGTTTGTAGCCGCCGAAGGGGGCGAGCGGGTTGAACCGGCCCCCGTTGACGTCGATCTGGCCGGCGTCCATCCGGCGCGCGAAGGCGACCGCCTCGTCCTGTTCGGCCGCCCAGACCGCGCCGGCAAGACCGTACGCGGTGTCGTTGGCGATGCGTAGTGCGTCGTCCGGGTCGGTGTAGCGCAGCACGGAGAGGACCGGGCCGAAGATCTCCTCCCTGGCGATGACCATCTCGGGCGTGACGTCGGCGAACACGGTGGGGCTGACGAAGTAGCCGCGCTCCAGGCCCGCCGGGGCGGCCGGGCCGCCGGTCACCAGGCGGGCGCCGTCCGCGATGCCGCCCTCGATGTAGCCGCGCACCCGGTCCCGCTGTGCGGCGCTGACCAGCGGCCCCAGCCGGGTGTCCGGGTCGTGCGGGTCGCCGGGCGGGTAGTTCGCCGCGGCGGCCCCGGCGAGCTCGACCGCCTCGTCGTACGCGTCCTCGTGCACCAGCATCCGGGTCCAGGCGCTACAGGTCTGGCCGGCGTTGGCGCACACGTTGGCCACACCGACCTTGACCGCCTTGGCCAGATCGGCGCCGGGCAGGATGACGTTGGCGGACTTGCCGCCGAGTTCGAGCGCGACGCGTTTGACGGCGGCGCCGGCGACGGCCCCGATGCGCCGGCCGACGGCCGTGGAGCCGGTGAAGGAGACCAGGTCCACGCCCGGGTGCTCGGCCAGTGCCTGGCCCGCGATCGGCCCGTACCCGGTGACCAGGTTGAACACCCCGGCGGGCAGCCCCGCGTCGGCCACCGCCGCGGCGAAGAGCTGCGCCACCAGCGGGGTGTTCTCGGCGGGCTTGACGACGATGGTGCAGCCGGCGGCGAGGGCCGGCGCGACCTTGGCGACGATCTGGTGCAGCGGGTAGTTCCACGGGGTGATCGCGCCGACGACGCCCGCGGGTTCGTGCCAGACCGTGGAGTTGCCGATCTGTTCCCGGAAGGCGTACGTCGCCGCGAGGTCGGCGTAGCTGCCGGCGACGGTGATCGGCAGGTCGGCGTGGACGGCGCGGGCGAAACCGATGGGCGCGCCGAGTTCGGCCACCACGGTGTCGGCGATCTCCTCGCGCCGCGCGGCGAGCGCGTCCCGCAGCGCCGCGAGCCGGGCGGCCCGGTCGGCCGGCGCGGTGCCGGCCCACTGCGGCAGGGCCGCGCGGGCGGCCCGTACGGCGGTGTCCACGTCCAGCGCGTTGCCCGCCGGCACCGACCCGATGGTGCGCTCGTCGGACGGGCTCACCACCTCAATCGCGTCCGTGCCGGCCGCGGGCCGCCAGCCGCCGTCGATGTACATCCCGTCATGCGACTTCACGTCGTTCGCCCTCCAGCACACCGCTCCGGCCCGTACCCGACCAAACTAACGACGGTAGTTTTCGCACGCCAGGGGTGGTCGCGTGCCCTCGATCACGTGGCCGGCCCGTCGGATCCGCGCCGCCCGGTGCGGGCGGGCCGGCGTCCCCCGCCCGTACCGGCAGCGCGGCGCGGGCACGGGTACGGCGGTGGTGGACCTGCGGGGCAGCCGAGCGTGTCCGAGGTGGGGGGACGGTCACGGGCCCTGGCGCCCGTCGGGTACACGGTGCCCGACGGTCACCACATCGCACCACCCCGCGGGCCCGCCCGCACCCCGTCCAGCGACGGTTTACGGCCGCGGTGTGGGGACGTGGGGTGTCCGACGGGCCCGTAGGGGGCGCGCCGCACGCGGCCGAGCGGAGCCCGTCCGCGCCCCGCCGACCACCGCCCACCCGCCCGCCGGCGGCGCCACCGACCGGGACCCGGGGCGGCGTTCAGCGGCGGCCCGGGGGCGCTCTGCCGGGGTGGGCCGGGATCGTCGGAGCGGTCGGGGCCGGGGGCTCGGGCGGGCGAGCTGCCGCGGCCGGGGCCGGGGTCGCGGGACGGACGCGGGGACGGGGGGACGGGGGGACGGGGCGGGCTCGTGGGGCGGGGGGACGGAGCTGGGGCCGGAACGGTGGCGGCTCGGGTGGGCCTGGCCGGGGCGGACCGCGCGCGCCCGGAACCTGTCGGGCCGTCAGTGGCTGCGTACGTCGTGCAGATGGGCGAAGACCACCACGTTGGCCCGGTACCCGCGGCCAGGCTCGAAGGCTCCGCCGCAGGTCAGCAGGCGCAGTTCGGGGCGGCCCGGGTCGCCGTACACCTCGCGGTCGGGGAAGTGCGACCGCGGGTAGGTGCGCACCGCGTCCACTCGGAAGACCGCGCGCTTGCCGTCGTGGCGCGTGATGGTCAGCAGGTCGCCGCGGCGGAGCGAGGGGAGTTCGAGGAAGAGCGCGGGGCCGGTGCGCGTGTCGCGGTGTCCGACGATGACCGCGGCGCCGCGCTCGCCGGGGCTCGGGCCGCGTTCGTACCAGCCGGCCACCCGCGGCCGGGCCGTGGGCGGCATCGTCAGCCGGCCCCGCCGGTCGAGCCGGACGCCCTCCAGCGGCGCGGACAGGTGCAGCCGCGGAATGGCCAACCGGAGCGGGCGGGAGCGGGCGATGGGGGCCCGGGGCACCAGTGGTCCGGCGGCCACCGCCGGGTCCCGCTGCCGGGCGCGCTGGTCGGCGTGTGCGGCGGTGCGTGGGGCGGCGTGGTGGCCGGGGCGTTCGCCCGGGTGGTGGCCGGCGGTGTGGTCGGTGGTGGCCGGCGTCGCCCGTGGGTGCCCTGGCTGCTGCGTGCGGGGCGCCGGCGGGCCGGCCGCGCCGCGTTCCGCGTCGGCTCGCGCGCGCTCGCGCGCGTGGTGGCCGCTCCCGGGCCGCGCCGCACCGGCC
>NZ_JBLIWA010000002.1:0-32709 GCF_047525675.1 Streptomyces sp. 796.1
CGCTTCCTTCGGTCCCGTTTCACCGGGCCCTCCGGGCGCTTCCCTTCGGTGTTTCCAACCTTACCAGATCCTTTTCCCTACCGTTTCCGGTCGGAATTTCGTTTCCGGTCCCCTGTTGGAGCGGGGTTTTTCGCGCCTTCCGGCGTGTTCACTACGTTAGCGGATTTCCCCCCAGCTTCATAATCGAAGCTTTCGAACCGAATTCCGGCATGCCGAAATCCATCCCGATAAGGGGCCGTGCAGTAGTGGTTTTTGCCGTTTCGGGCTGCGTCTGCGCGAACCTAGTCGCGCCGACAGCACTGCCCTTCTCAAGCGGCTCGGGCTACGTTAGGCGTCGGGACGCTTCGCGTCAAGCTTGGCTGGGGAGGCTGACCTGTTGCGGCGCCTGGGCACATGGGCCCGGTAGGGGCTGACGGTCGGGTCGTCGCTGACCCAGAAACGCCAGGGGTGGGTCGCGCCCTCCCCTCCCACCCCGGTCCGCGGGCCGTTCCGTACGCGATCGGTCGCGACCGGATCCCCGTTCAGTACGGACAGCGGGGCCGTGGGCCCGGCGCAGATGTCGGTGCCGTTGAGCTCCCGGTCCACGCCCAGGGCGGTGGCCAGCCGGGCCGGGCCCTTGGCCAGCTCGTGGTCCTTGCGGGCGGTGGCGCGCCGGGTGCGGGCCAGCTCCTGGCCGCGGATGATCTCGCCGGCCCGCAGCAGCACTCCGCTGGCCACGCCCGGCTCGCGGCACACCAGGTTGAGGCAGTGCCACATGCCGTACGTGAAGTAGACGTACGCGTGGCCGGGCGGGCCGAACATCGACGCGTTGCGCTCGGTGCGACCCCGGTAGGCGTGCGAGCCCGGGTCGGCCATGCCGTCGTACGCCTCCACCTCCGTCAGGCGTACCTCGATCGGGCCCTGCGGCGTGAGGCGGACGAGCACCCGGCCCAACAGGTCGGGGGCCACCTCAAGCACAGGGCGGTCGAAGAAGGAGCGGTCAAGCGGCGTACGGTCAGATCCCACAGTCACGTGGTCCGAGCGTACGGCACAGCCGCGCCGTCCTTGGAGTGGCTGCGGCGAGCTGCAAGGGTGTGGGGCGCGGAACCGGGCGGCATGGTTTCGCGTGAGTACCGATCGAACCGATGAGTGGCATCACGACCGAGACGACGGGGTTCCGTCGCCTCCTGGGGAGGAAAAGACATGGGCTTCAAGAAGCTGCTCGCGAGCCTGGGAGCTGGCGGTGCTTCGGTGGAGACGGTGTTGACCGAGGAGAACGTCGTGCCCGGCGGCGTGGTCCAGGGTGAGGTGCGCATCCAGGGCGGTTCCGTGGCCCAGCAGATCGAGGCGCTGTCCGTCGGTCTCCAGGCCCGGGTGGAGGTCGAGGGCAACGACCAGGAGACCAAGCAGGACATCGAGTTCACCAAGCAGCGCCTGGGTGGGGCCTTCGAGGTGCAGGCCGGTGCGGTGCACGCCGTGCAGTTCGCGCTTGAGGTGCCGTGGGAGACGCCCGTGACCACGTTCCTGGGGCGTCACCTCACCGGCATGAACGTCGGCGTGACCACCGAGCTGGCCATCGCACGGGCCGTCGACAGCGGTGACCTGGACCCGATCAACGTCCACCCGCTCCCCGCCCAGCAGGCCATCCTCGACGCCTTCGGTAGCCTCGGCTTCAGCTTCAAGGGCGCTGACCTGGAGCGGGGCCACATCCGCGGTACGCGGCAGCAGCTCCCCTTCTACCAGGAGATCGAGTTCTACGCCCCGCAGCAGTACCGCGGGCTCAACGAGGTCGAGCTGACCTTCGTCGCCGACGACCGGTCGATGGACGTCGTGCTGGAGATGGACAAGAAGCCCGGCCTCTTCACCGAGGGCAGCGACTCCTACCGCTCGTTCACCGTCGACCTGGCCAACTTCCAGGGCACGGACTGGGCCGCGTACCTCAACCAGTGGCTGGCCGACGTGGGTGGCAAGCGCAACTGGTTCTGATCACAGCACCGGGGCCGGCGCGTCCGGCCTGGTGTGTTCACGGGGCGTGCGTCGGGTTTCTCGACGCACGCCCCGTGCGTCGTGCAGGGCCTGCCGGCGGTTACGCCCCGTCGAAGACCACCGCGAGCGGGGTGTCCCGGTCCGACCAGTGCTCCACCGCGGTGGCCAGCACGTCGGCCGCGGTCTTCGCGACGGCGGGCGCCGCCGTGCGGAACGCCTCCCAGCCGCGCACCCCGATCTCGTACCGGCTGGCCGGGCCCCACCAGGTCAGGTCGCGCAGGCAGTCCTCCAGCGCGTCCCAGTTGTGGCCGAACCAGGCGGGCAGGTCGAGGTCGCGGGCGCAGCGGTCGAGGAAGGCCGCGGCGTCGCGTACGCCGTCGAGGTCGAGTTCCGCGCGGTGCGGGCCGATCGGCCGGCCGGTGGGCTCCGGTGTGGTCATGGGGACATCGTCGCAGCCGGGGCGGGCGATCGGGGCGGGTGGTCTCGCTAGGCTGGCCGCGACTGCACAGTCGCGCGAGCCGAGCAGAGAGGATTGAACGTGTCCGAGCAGAACCGGCGTCCGCTCCCCCATGACTTCCACCCGGCGGTGCCCTCGTTCACCGTGGAGAGCGATGACGTGACCCACGGTGGTGTGCTCAAGGACGACCAGGTGTACGCGGCGGGCAATCGCTCGCCGCACCTGCGCTGGTCGGGTTTTCCCGAGGGGACGAAGAGCTTCGCCGTCACCTGCTTCGATCCCGACGCCCCGACCGGCAGCGGCTTCTGGCACTGGTCGCTCTTCGACATCCCGGCCGAGGTGACCGAGTTGCCCGCGGGCGCCGGCAGTGAGGGCTTCGCGGGGCTGCCCGCGGGCGCGGTGCACGTGCGGAACGACTACGGCACCCGGGACTTCGGCGGTGCCGCGCCGCCGCCCGGCGACGGTTCGCACCGGTACGTCTTCACCGTGTACGCCGTGGACACCGAGAAGCTGGGCCCCGACGCGGATGCCTCGCCTGCGGTCGTCGGCTTCAACCTGCGCTTCCACACGCTGGGGCGCGCCCAGCTCATCGGCGAGTTCGAGACGCCCGCCGAGGGTTGATCCGGTTCGCGGCCCGGCTGCCCTGTTTCGGGCCGATCGGCCGCTTCGTCGCGGGCTCCCGTCGGTGCCGGGTGTGGGGTGTGCGGGCGTCGTGCCGGCCGCTCCACCGGAGTGCGGCGGGGGTGCCTGGCCGAAACCCGGCCGGGTGGTGGGACGTGGTGTGAGGGGCGGGTCCCGAGGGGCCCGCCCCTCGGGATGTCCGGGACGGCGGCTGCCGAGGGGCGTGATCTTCCCGGTGCAGGGGGAGAGTTGTGGTGTGCGCGTCGGCGTCCGGTTGCGCAGATGGCGCGCGAAATTGCGTTGTCCTCCCCCGCTCCCGCGGCCAGAGTTGAGCCGTGCCCGAACGGGGCCGACCTGACGCGGGAGGTGTGCGGGATGCGCGAGACCCTGGTGCTCAATGCCAGCTTTGAGCCGCTGTCCACGGTGACACTGCGGCGTGCGGTGGTGTTGGTGTTGCAGGAGAAGGCAGTGGTCGAACATGCCCACCCGCGGCTGCGCGTGCGTGCCGCCACCGTGGACCTACCGCTGCCACGCGTGATCAGGCTGAGTCGCTACGTACGGGTGCCGTTCCGAAGACAAGCCCCGTGGTCGCGGCGTGGGGTGCTGGTCAGGGACCGGCACCGGTGTGCGTACTGCGGGCGGCGGGCGACCACCGTGGACCACGTCGTACCGCGGTCGCACGGGGGTGGGGACACCTGGCTGAATACCGTCGCCTCGTGTGCCGAGGACAACCACCGCAAAGCGGACCGTACGCCGGAGCAGGCGGGGATGCGGCTGTTGCGGACGCCGTACGAGCCCTCGCCGTCGGACGCGTTGGTGCTGGCGCTCGGCGGGATGGGGCGGGAGTCGCTGCCGGACTGGCTCGCGGTGCCGGCCTGAGACGCTGCCGGCGAGCGCTGACGGCGCCGGATGCCGGCCCGTACGGAACGATCGGCTGCGGCGGGACCCTACCGGCGTCGGGCCGGGGCGCGGTGGGACGGTACGGCACGTGCGTGGGGCCCCGATGTGTCGATCGGGGCCCCATCGTCGTGGTGGTGCGGGGTGTTGGCGCCTGCCGGGGCGCGGGCCGCCGGTGCCGGGTCTTCCCGGCTCGTGGCGGGGTGCCTGCCTAGTCGATGCGGGGCTGCTCGCGGCGCGTGGCCGGGGCGGCCTCGGTGGGGGCGCCGCCCAGACCGCCGCCGCCGGGACCGAAGTTGCCGAGCGCGCCGCCCAGGCCCTTGAGGGCGTCGCCGATCTCGCTGGGCACGATCCAGAGCTTGTTGGCGTCGCCCTCGGCGATCTTCGGCAGCATTTGGAGGTACTGGTAGGAGAGCAACTTCTGGTCCGGGTCGCCGGCGTGGATGGACTCGAAGACCGTACGGATCGCCTGCGCCTCACCCTCGGCGCGCAGCGCGGCGGCCTTGGCGTCACCTTCGGCGCGCAGGATGGAGGACTGCTTCTCACCCTCGGCGCGCAGGATCTCCGACTGCCGGACACCTTCGGCCTGGAGGATCGCGGCGCGCTTGTCACGGTCGGCGCGCATCTGCTTCTCCATCGAGTCCTGGATGGAGGTCGGCGGCTCGATCGCCTTGAGCTCGACGCGGTTGACGCGGATGCCCCACTTGCCGGTCGCCTCGTCGAGGACGCCGCGCAGCGCCGCGTTGATCTCCTCGCGGGAGGTCAGGGTGCGCTCCAGGTCCATGCCACCGATGATGTTGCGCAGCGTGGTGACGGTGAGCTGCTCGATGGCCTGGATGTAGCTCGCGACCTCGTAGGTGGCGGCGCGGGCGTCGGTGACCTGGTAGTAGATGACCGTGTCGATGTTGACGACCAGGTTGTCCTGGGTGATCACCGGCTGCGGCGGGAAGGGGACGACCTGTTCACGCAGGTCGACCCGGTTGCGTACGGAGTCGATGAAGGGGACGACGATGTTCAGTCCGGCGTTGAGCGTGCGCGTGTAGCGGCCGAACCGCTCGACGATGGCCGCGCTCGCCTGCGGGATGACCTGGATCGTCTTGATCAGGGCGATAAATACGAGTACCACCAGGATGATCAGGACGATGATGATCGGTTCCACAGCGGCTCCCCGTGCCCTTCGGTTGTTGATCGATCTTGGATAGGTGAGTCTGTCAGATCAGCGGACCGTCCCGCAGCCTGAACGCTGCTCTTGAGGGCGCGCCGTCGCCGCGGGGCACGGCTACAGCACGACGGCGGTCGCCCCGTCGATGTCCACCACGTCGACCTGCTGGCCCGGCTCGTACGTCTGGTCCGCGTCCAGGGCCCGGGCGGACCAGATCTCACCTGCGAGCTTGATGCGCCCTCCGCCGCGGTCGACCCGCTCAAGGACGACGGCCTGTCGGCCCTTGAGCGCTTCGACGCCGCTGGCCAGGGCTGGTCGTTGGGAGCGGCTGCGCACCGCGATGGGGCGCACGACGGCGACCAGGGCGACCGAGACGACGGCGAAGACGACGACCTGGATGACCAGGCCACCGCCGAGCGCCGCGGTGATCGCGCCGGCGACGGCGCCTACGGCGAACATCCCGAACTCGGGCATCGCCGTCAGTACGAGAGGAATTCCCAGCCCAACGGCGGCGATCAGCCACCACACCCATGCGTCCACGGGCTCATGGTAGTTCTCGGCCCGCAGCCACGACAGGGGACCGACGAGTCCGCGCCACCGTGGCCGGAGCGGAACCGGGGCCTCGGCGAGCGGGGCTCTGGTGGGCCGTTCGGGGCGGTGGCGCGGCGTGTGTCGGTCGAACGGGACCGGCTGGGTCGGGGTGTCAGCGGCGGGTCACTTCAGCGGCAGGCCGTGCGCCGTCCAGCGGTCGTCCCTGCGCTCCACGACGAGCGGGAGCCCGAAGCAGTGGGAGAGGTTGCGGGAGTTGAGCTCGGTCTCGACGGGGCCGGCGGCCAGCACCTGGCCCTGGCGGATCATCAGCACGTGGGTGAAGCCGGGGGCGATCTCCTCGACGTGGTGCGTGACCATGATCATGGAGGGTGCGTACGGGTCGCGGGCGAGGCGGCCGAGGCGGCGTACGAGGTCTTCGCGGCCACCGAGGTCGAGACCGGCCGCCGGCTCGTCCAGCAGGAGGAGCTCCGGGTCGGTCATCATCGCGCGGGCGATCAGGGTGCGCTTGCGCTCGCCCTCGGAGAGGGTGCCGAACTTGCGGTCCAGGAACTCGCTCATGCCCAGGCGGTCGAGGAAGGCGCGGGCCCGGTCCTCGTCGACGGCCTCGTAGCTCTCCTGCCAGCTCGCGGTCATGCCGTAGGCGGCGGTGAGCACCGTCTGGAGGACGGTCTGGCTGCGCGGCAGCTTGTCGGCGAGGCCGATGCCGGCCATGCCGATGCGCGGGCGGAGCTCGAAGACGTCGACGCCGCCGAGCTTCTCGCCGAGGATCTGCACCGCGCCTGAGGTGGGGAAGAG
Organism: Streptomyces sp. 796.1; assembly: GCF_047525675.1. Lineage (NCBI taxonomy): Bacteria > Bacillati > Actinomycetota > Actinomycetes > Kitasatosporales > Streptomycetaceae > Streptomyces > Streptomyces sp. 796.1. The sequence goes on from NZ_JBLIWA010000002.1 coordinate 6,450, forward strand.
GTAGCTGGAGGCAATGTTGAGCAGAGTGGTCTTGCCCGCGCCGTTGGGGCCGAGGATCACCCAGCGTTCTCCCTCGGCGACCGACCACGAGACATGGTCCACCAGAGCCCGGCCGTCGCGGACCACGGATACGTCCACCAGCTCCAGAACATCGCTCATGAGCGCGTTGTCTCCCATTGCAGTCTCGTCATGTCGCGTGTGCCGGTGGGCACAGCTCCCAAGCAAAACCTACGCCACCCGTTGTCGGTGCCAGTCCTTAGGCTGGTGGCATGCTCGATGAACCTCGCTCAGGACGCCTGGCCGCGTGGGGAAATGCCCTTCTTGCCGGGCTTGTCTCACCTGATGATGCGGCGCACCGAATCAGTGGGTCGGATGCGTCACACCGTGTCGTGGACCTGCCGGAGAGATCGGCGCCGCCGGGTGCCGCGCCGGACGCCACTCCGGTGGGCCTGACGCTGGCCATAGGGCGGCTGCGGACGCTGGGCGCGACGGGGCTGTGCGTCGCGCTGCCGGTCGCCGGGCATCCGCTCGGGCTGAGCGGGCCGCCGGACTTCAACGCCCGGGCGTTGGAGGCGGGCGAGGCGGTCATCGTGGTGGGCGTGGGCATCGGCCTGGTGCCCGAGGTGCATCGGGCCGGCCCGGAGGCGGCCGGCGGCGATGCGGCCATCTCCGCGGAGGACGCGCACACCGAGGTCGTCTGGCGGTGCCGGCCGGTGCGGGAGGCGCCGCCGGCCGACGTCCCTTCACTGGGCGAGGCGGAGCGGGAGCTTGCCGAGGCGCTGCGGGACGCGACGGAGACGCTGTCCCGGTTGAACGTCGCGGGCTCGGGCCCGGCCACGGCCGCGGCCCTCGACGCGTACCGGGCGCGGGCCGAGCGGGGCCGCGAGGTGCTGGCTCCCGGCTATCCGCCGCGCGCGGTGCGGGTGTTCGAGCTGGCGCAGCGGGTGGGCGCGCTGGTGGACATCGCGTACGGGCCGGAGCACGGCGGTGCGGTGAGCGCGTCCGAGATCGCGGCCCGCGCGCAGGCGCTGCGCCCGGTGGAGCGTACGGCGCGGCGGGCAAGGGTGGCGGCGTACAACGCGTACGTGGAGCAGCGGCTGCGGCAGGGGTAGCGCGGCGAGTCGCGGGTGCCTCAGGTTGGTGCGCGGGCGCTTCGGAGGGGGCGGGCAGGAAAGAGCCCCGCGGACCGGACGGGGTCGCGGGGCGCTTTCGCTGCTGCGGGGGTGCGATCAGGCGTTGATGCAGGTGTTGCCCGCGGCGGGGTTCAGCAGGCCAACGACGTTGATCGTGTTGCCGCAGACGTTGACCGGAACGTGGACCGGAACCTGGATCTGGTTGCCCGAGACGACACCGGGCGAGCCCGCGGCGGTGCCCTGGGCCCCGCTGTCGGCGAACGCGGCGCCCGCCGAGGCACCGGCGGCTACCCCGGCGGCAGCAATGACCAGAGCGGCCTTCTTGGCAGTGTTCATGGGAAGTCTTCCTCCTGCTGGATGTCGCGCGGCCCCAGCCGCGGGGTCGCACGTTGACAACGCTCGGAGTGCTGTCATGACACGGGTGGCGGGCGCCTTTGCCCACGATCGGCGCAATTCCGTGGGCGTTTGAAAGCTCCAGGTCATGCCGTGCGTGACGGGAGCCGGGCGGGGTCGTTGAGCGACGTCCGCAGGACGCCGGGCGGGGCCGGCGCGGGAGGCCGCGGAGGCGGGCGGAGCGCGAGGCGAGGGCGGGGCGGGAACGGGCCGCGGGCGGTGGGCGGTGGGCGGGCGAAGGTTCCGCGTCCGTGGCCGCGTCCGCGTCCGTGCCGAAGTCCATGCCGGTAGGCCGGTGTCCGCTCGGCAACGGCACTGCGCCCTGCCGGAGGTCCGGCAGGGCGCAGTGGTGGGCCCCGGTTACGCCGGTCGCATCGCTGCGCCGTGTGGTGGGGCCGGTGGGGCTGGGGAGGAGAGTCACCGGGGCTGGCCGCAGGTCAGCGGCGCCCCGGGCGCGGCCGGGCGTCAGGCCGCGGCCCCGGCCGTCAGAAGTTGGTGCAGAAGTTCCCGAAGGCGGGGTTGAGGACCCCGACCACGTTCACGGAGTTGCCGCAGGCGTTGACCGGCACGTGGACCGGAACCTGGATCTGGTTGCCGGAGCCGACGCCCGGCGAAGCGGTGGCGCTGCCCTTGGCCACGGCGTCAGCCGCCGAGGCGACGCCCGCCCCGGCAGCGGCGAGGCCGCCGATCATGATCGACACGGCGGCGGCCCTCTTCATGTTCTTCAACTGCTCAACCCTTCTCAACCTGCTCAGCTTCCGCCGCAGCGAACCGCCGCGGCGTGCCCTGGAGAACGGTCAACCGCCATCCGGGTTGCGCCTTGTAGCCGCGTATCACACGACCGTATGAAAATCTCAGTCGCCGATCCCGTGCCGGACGGCCCACAGGGCGGCCTGGGTGCGGTCGGCGAGGTCGAGTTTCATCAGGATGTTCGATACGTGGGTCTTCACGGTCTTCTCCGACAGCACGAGGGCCCGGGCGATCTCGCGGTTGGAGCGGCCGTCCGCGATCAGGGCCAGCACCTCGCGCTCGCGGTCGGTGAGCGAGGCGCCGCGGCCCTGTCCGCCGTTGACCTCCTCCTGGGCGAGCAGCGCGCCGGCCACCTCGGGCTGGAGCAGTACGTGTCCCGCGTAGACCGAGCGGATGGCGCCGGCGAGGGCGTCGGGGTCCACGTCCTTGTAGACGTAGCCGGCGGCGCCGGCGCGCAGGGCGGGGACGACGGTGCGCTGTTCGGTGAAGCTGGTCACGACGAGGACCTTGGCGGGGTTCTGGAGTTCGCGCAGCCGGCGCAGCGCCTCGATCCCGTCGGTGTCCGGCATCTTCACGTCCATCAGGACGACGTCGGGACGCAGTTCCTCGGCGCGGGCGACGCCCTCGGCCCCGTTGGACGCCTCGCCGACCACCTCGATGTCCTCCTGCACCTCAAGGAAGGTGCGCAGTCCGCGGCGTACGACCTGGTGGTCGTCGACGAGGAGCACCGAGATGCGCTGGCCCGTGGTGGGGGGCGCGGGGGTGGTCGGGGGCTGCGGTGTGCGCTGTGGCTCAGCCACCGGGCACCTCCATCTCGATCACGGTGCCCTTGCCGGGCGTGGATTCCACGGTGAGTTGGCCGCCGACGCCGGCCGCCCGGTCCCGCATGGAGACCAGGCCGAGGTGGCGGCCGGCGCGGCGGACGGCCGACGGGTCGAAGCCCTGCCCGTCGTCCCGTACGGAAAGGAGCGCGCCGCTGGGCCCGTGCCGGGTGAGCGCCACCTCGACGCGGGTGGCCCCGGCGTGCCGCAGGGCGTTGTGCAGGGCCTCCTGGGCGACCCGCAACACGGCCTCCTCCTGGGCGGAGGGCAATGCGCGGACGCCCTGCGAGGCGAACGTGACCTGGGTGCTCTGGGCCCGGTCCAGGACCTGGACCTGGGTGCGCAGGGTCGCGACGAGGCCGTCCTCGTCGAGGGCGGCCGGGCGCAGCTCAACCACGGCGGCGCGCAGCTCGTCGGCCGCCTCCGCGGCCAGCGCCGTCACCTGCTGGAGCTCGCTCTTGGCGCGGGCCGGATCGCGGTCGACGAGGGCGGTGGCGGCCTGGGCGGTCAGCCGTAGCGAGAACAGCTTCTGGGCCACCGCGTCGTGCAGCTCGTGCGCGAGCCGGGCGCGCTCGCCGGCGATGGTCAGCTCGCGGCTGCGTTCGTAGAGCCGGGCGTTGGTGAGGGCGATGGCGGCGTGCTGGGCGAGGATGCCGAGGAGTTCCTCGTCGGCGGCGGTGAATCCGCAGCCGCCGGTCGGCTTGGGGCAGCGCTTGTTGGCGAGGAAGAGTGCACCGAGCACCTCGTCGCCGTCGGCGATGGGCAGGCCGAGGAAGTCCGACATCTCGGGGTGGGCCGGTGGCCAGCCCTCGAACCGCGGGTCCGTACGGACGTCGGCGAGCCGCTGCGGCGTGGCGTCCTGGAGCATCGCGGCGAGGATGCCGTGCTGGCGCGGGAGCGGGCCGATGGCCTTCCACTGCTTCTCGCTGACGCCGTCCACGACGAACTGGGCGAACCCCCCGTGGTCGTCGGGCACCCCGAGCGCGGCGTACTTGGCGTCCAGCAGCTCGCGGGCGGAGACGACGATCGTCTTGAGGACGTCGCGGACCTCCAGTTGCCGGTTCATGGCGAGCAGCGCGGTACTCACGGCCGCCAGGCCGGCCCTGGGACCTGGTCCTTCACTCATGGCCTCACCGTACCGGCGCACCCGGCGGCAGGGATCGGGCCGCCGGCGGCCGGGGGCTCGGTCGCCGGACCTAGGCCGGGAGGCGGGTGCCTGCGGGATGCGGGGTGTGCGGTACGCGGGGGTCTGCGGCACGCGGGTGGCCTGCGGCACATGGATGGGCGGGGCGGAGGCCGGGACTCCGGCTCCGGGGTGGGGCAGGGGGCCAGGAGGGGCCGGGTCTAGGGGGGATAGGGGGCCGGGCCCGGGATCGGGGGGTTGGGGTCGGCACCGTATCGGCCCGTACGGAGGTGTCCGCTGCCGGGAGTGCCCGCGGGCGCGGGAGGCGCCGGCTCCGCCGCCCTCGCCCGTCAGCACGGGAGGAAGGGGGCAGCCCCGGATGGATCGGGCGCTCAGATGGGCGGAATTCTGGAATCCGGCCCGCACGGGGCGGGCCGAAGTCAGACTCGGCACATGTCTGCACCTACACGGAACTGGACCCCCACCCACGGCGACCCCTACCGGCCGGTCCCCTATCGCCCCGCACGCATGGACCCGGCCGAGTCCCTGGAGCGCGCCGCCGAACTGCGGCGCCGGATGGACGAGCGCAGGACCGTACGGCAGTTCTCGACCGACCCGGTGCCCGATCAGGTGGTGTACGACGCCATCGCCTGTGCGGCCACCGCCCCGTCCGGGGCGCACCAGCAGCCCTGGACGTTCGTGCTGGTCAAGGACGCGGACGTACGGCGCAGGATCCGCGAGGCGGCGGAGCAGGAGGAGCGCCGCTCGTACGAGGGGCGGCTCGGTGAGGAGTGGCTGGCGGCGCTGCGGCCCCTCGGTACGGACGAGGTGAAACCGCACCTGACGGACGCGCCGCACCTGATCGTCGTCTTCGAGCAGCGGTACTGGCTGGGCGATGACGGCCACAAGCGCAAGCACTACTACGTCGACGAGTCGGTGGGCATAGCGGTCGGCATGTTGCTGTCCGCGCTGCACCTGTCGGGGCTGGCCGCGCTGATCCACACGCCGAGCCCCATGCGGTTCCTCTCCCAGGTGCTGGGGCGGCCGGAGAACGAGAAGGCGTTCGCCGTCATCCCGGTCGGCTATCCGGCGGCCGACTGCGCCGTCCCCGACCTGGTGCGTAAGTCGTTGCCCCAGGTAATGGTCGAGATCTAGCAGCCGGCGACGTACCGTACGCGGCCACTCACACCGGGCGATGGGGACCGGTGCCCGGTGTGAGGCCGCGCATAGGACCCAGATCACCTACGAATGGGATTAGTGCAATTCCGCGCCCGCCCGATCGGGAAAATAACCGCGATCCGGCGGGTTTCGCATACCCCCTTTTCCACTAGGCCGGGTAGTACGTCACACCATTGCCAGGGCATTTTCCGGCCGCTAACAATTGCCGAGTCGCACGGCGCCGTCATCAGACGCGGCGCTCTTCTTTTGCGCCGACGCTCCGGCGACTGCGACTCCCGCGATTGGAAGAGGTTCACTCCGCATGCTCGTCCCCAGCATTCGTAGTTTTCAGCGCCTGCCCATGGCCCACAAGGTTTCCGCTGCCGGCATTGCCGCCACCGGTGTGGTTGCCCTGACCTTCGCCGCCATTCCGAGCGACGCCCACGCGGAGCAGAACCCGGCGGCCTCGCTCAAGACCGTCACCGAGAACCAGGCCGCTTTCGGCGGCGCCGCGCTGTCCTCCGGGCTGCCCCGGCAGGCCGCCGCCGACCTGCCGCGCACCGCCGCGGTCGAGGCCGAGCAGCAGGCCGCCAAGGAACAGCGCGCGGCTGCGGCCAAGGCGCTCCAGGCCCGGCAGGCGCCGCAGGCCGCCGCCGACCCGAAGCCGGTCAAGGAACGCGCCGCGACCAAGGGCGCCGCGAAGAACGCCACCAGCGGTGCCACGAAGGGTGCGGCCAAGGCCGCGAAGGAGCGTTCGGGCAAGACCGCGAGCCGTTCCGCGGCCCGCCAGCCGGTGCAGCCCACGTACGCCAACAACCTCGACGGCTGGATCAAGGAATCCCTTGCGATCCTCAAGAAGCACGGCATTCCCGCCAGCTACGAGGGAATTCACCGCAACATCATGCGCGAGTCCAGTGGTAACCCGCGCGCCATCAACGACTGGGACGTCAACGCCGTGGCCGGCATTCCGTCCAAGGGCCTGCTCCAGGTAATTCCGCCGACGTTCAAGGCGTTCCACGTCGAGGGCACTTCCTGGGACATCTACGACCCGGTCGCCAACATCACGGCCGCCTGCAATTACGCGGCGCAGAAGTACGGTTCGATGGACAACGTCGACTCGGCCTACTGACGGGCGACTTGGCGAATTCGCGACCCGGCGCGCTGATCGGTGCGCCGGTCGGTCCGCCGGCGTTCGCGCCCCGCGCTCCGGGCGCGCGTGACTCCGCGGCCCGGCCCCGCGGCCCGCTCCCGGGCCGTGGGGCCGGGCGTCTCGTGCACACGCCGCAGGGCGGCACCCCGATGCGGGTGCCGCCCTGCGGCGTCGTGCGTGGGGCCCGGAGAGCCGGGGCCGCTACTTGCGCATGACCTCGGGCTCGTGCCGGCGCAGCAGTCGGGCGACGGCGAATCCACAGGCGACGCCCAGTGCGATCAGCGCGAGGATGTCGATGGTCCACTGGCCGACCGAGTGCTCCCACAGCGGGTCGAGGTCGTTGGGCTGCTTACGGTCCCAGGGCGCCATGACGTGCGAGAGGTCGAGCGTGGCACCGGAGGCGCCGATGGCCCAGCGCGAGGGCATCAGGTACGCGAACTGCTCGATGCCGGGCGAGCCGTAGATCTTGAACAGCACGCCGGTGAAGACCACCTGCACGATCGCGAACATCACGAGCAGCGGCATGGTCTTCTCTGCGGTCTTCACCAACGAGGAGATGACCAGGCCGAACATCATCGAGGTGAAGCCGAGGGCGATGATCACCAGGCACAGTTCGGCGGCCGGCGGGAGGATCAGGCCCTCTTCGGGCAGGTCCCGGGTGGAGAAGCCGATGGCGCAGATGATCACGCCCTGGATCGCGGTGATCAGGCCCAGCACGATGACCTTGGACATCAGGTAGGCGGACCGGGAGAGGCCGACGGCCCGTTCCCGTTCGTAGATCACCCGTTCCTTGATCAGTTCTCGTACGGAGTTGGCCGCGCCGGAGAAGCACATGCCGACCGAGAGGATCAGCATGATCGTGCCGGCGTCCTGGTTGTGCTGCCCCTTGGGGCCTGCGACCAGGCCGTAATCGGAGGGGATGACCACGCTGACCGCGCCGAGCACCGCCGGCAGCACGATCATCAGGCCGATGAAGCCGCGGTCGGACGCGATCACCGACACGTACCGCCGCATCAGCGTCCAGAGCTGGGACGCCCAGCTCTGCGGCTTCTGCATGCGGGCCGGCGGCGGCTGTACGTGGACGGACTGCGGGGCGACGGCGTCGATGTCGGCCGCGTACATCTGGTAGTGCTGCGAGCCGCGCCAGCGGCCGGCCCAGTCGTAGTCGCGGTAGTTCTCGAAGGCCGAGAAGACGTCGGCCCAGGTCTCGTAGCCGAAGAAGTTGAGCGCTTCCTCGGGCGGACCGAAGTAGGCGACGGACCCGCCGGGGGCCATGACCAGCAGCTTGTCGCAGAGCGCGAGCTCGGCCACGGAGTGCGTGACGACCAGCACGGTGCGGCCGTCGTCGGCGAGGCCGCGCAGCAACTGCATCACGTCGCGGTCCATGCCCGGGTCGAGGCCCGAGGTCGGCTCGTCCAGGAAGATCAGCGACGGCTTGGTGAGCAGTTCGAGGGCGACCGAGACGCGCTTGCGCTGGCCGCCGGAGAGCGAGGTGACGCGCTTGTCGGCGTGGATGTCGAGCTTGAGCTCGCGCAGCACCTCGCCTATCCGGGCCTCGCGCTCGGCCTCGGCGGTGTCGCCGGGGAAGCGGAGCTTGGCCGCGTAACGCAGGGCCTTCTTGACCGTCAGCTCCTTGTGCAGGATGTCGTCCTGCGGCACCAGGCCGATGCGCTGCCGGAGCTCGGCGAACTGCTTGTACAGGTTCCGGTTGTCGTAGAGGACGTCACCCTGGTCGGCCGGCCGGTAGCCGGTGAGCGCGCGCAGCAGGGTGGACTTGCCGGAGCCCGACGGGCCGATGACGGCGACCAGCGACTTCTCCGGGACGCCGAAGGTGACGTCCTTGAGGATCTGCTTGCCGCCGTCGACCGTGACGGTCAGGTGGCGCGCCGAGAAGGAGACCTCACCGGTGTCGACGAACTCTTCGAGCCGGTCGCCGACCAGCCGGAACGTGGAGTGGCCGACGCCGACGATGTCGCTGGGGCCGATGATCTGGCGGCGGACCGGCTGACCGTTGACGTACGTGCCGTTGTGGCTGCCGAGGTCGACGATCTCGAACCGGCCGTCGGGCGTGGCCCGGAACTCGGCGTGGTGCCGGGAGACCTGGAGGTCGGAGACGACCAGTTCGTTCTCCAGCGCACGACCGATCCGCATCACCCGGCCCACGGCGATCTGGTGGAAGGTGGTCGGGCTGCGGTCACCGTGCAGGGGAGCGCCGCCTCCGCCCGGCGCCCGCTGTCCGGAGAACCCCGGCCCGCCCTGCGGCGGAAGGTGCCCCTGCTGGCCCGGTTGCTGGTGGGGTGCCTGCTGCTGCGCTTGCGGGGTGGGTGCCTGGGGTGCGTGCTGCTGGCCCGGGAACTGCTGCTGTGCCTGCTGTTGCTGCGCCTGCTGTTGCTGCGCCTGCTGGGGCGGGTGTTGCTGCCAGCCCTGCTGCGGGTCCGGCTGTTGCCAGCCCTGCTGCGGGTCGGGCTGCTGCGCACCGTTGAAGGCCGCCTGTTGCGGGGCCATCGCGTGCTGGCCGCCGTAGCTCGCCGGGCCCTGCTGTCCCTGGCCGGCGCCGGCAGCGGCGGGCGAGCCCGTGAAGCTCAGCCGCGGACCGTCGGACGCGTTGCCCAGATGGACGGTGACGCCCGGGTTGATCTCCAGGTGCTGGATGCGCTGGCCCTGTACATAGGTGCCGTTGGTGCTGCCGTGGTCCTCGATGACCCAGGCGTGTCCGCCCCAGCGCACGGTGGCGTGCCGCCAGGAGACCCGGGCGTCGTCCAACACCAAGTCGCCCTGCGGATCGCGGCCGAGGCTGTACGACCTGGACGGGTCCAGCGTCCAGGTCTGTCCATTCAATTCCAGTACGACTTCCGGCACTCCATGCCCCAATTACTTGTCCCCCGAGTTACCCCCTGTGGCAGGGAGTCTAGGGATGGCGAACATCGTGAGGAACTATTTCAGGCTCGGTCCCCCAACGGAAAGCCGGGCCTTGCCACGGCCCTGTAACGGGTCGGGCCCGGGACGGAGAAAGCGCCCCGGAGAGGAGTAAGCACCCACGGATGCGTACGGATCACACGGTTCTCACCCGTATCCGGGCAGCGGACGGCACACGGTACGGGCACACCCCGACCGCCGGCGGCGAGACAGCGGTGACCCGCGCCCCGGCTGCTGGGGGCCGTGTACCCCGCGGTCAGCGCCGTGCCACCGGCCCGGCTCGGTCACCGGCTGCCGTGCTGTCGCGGCCCGACCGGGCGCGGCCACCGTACCCGCCGGGCGGCCGGCACCGCTGCCGAGGAGGCGGACGGCCGGCGGTGATGCGGGGGGCGGGGGCGCCGGGCGGAGTGGGCGACGGTCCGCGCGGCGCGCGACGTGGTGGGCGCGGCGCACGGACGGCGGCCCGCCGTGGGACAACTTGCACCAGAAATGCGGCCGGAACGTCCGTCGCCACCTTGCGGACCGGTAATTGCCGGCATACTCACCGCCCGCCGATGGGCGCAACGATACGGTCACGATCGAACCGTTCTTCCGCCCTCTCCGGCGATTTCCCGGAGCCCGTCGAGCGGCCTGCCGTCAAATCCCCGCGCAGTTCCGGCGAACTCCGGGATATCGCCGATATCAGCGCCGCCGGCAACCCACGACGGGGACGAATCCGCCGCCGCTCGGCACGGCGCCGGAGTTCCGTACCGGGTTCGTGTGAGACCCGTGTGAGGTCCGTGCGGAGTTCGTACGGGCGTCGTACGGGGAGGGCACGGGGTCCCCATGGGATCCGCACGAAGTCCGTCCGCGGAGTGGGCGCCGGGGCGCGGACGTGGGGCGCGGGCGGCTGGGGCGGCCAGGGATGTAGGGGTGTCGGGGCGGCCGGCGCCGGCAGGGCGGCCGGGGGCCAGACTGGTGTGGACGGCAGCGGAGATGGCTGGAACGGGGCCGGGCTGCCGGCCCGCGCCGGTCCATGGTGGCCTCCGCCGTTGGATCCCCGCTTTGCCCGATGGCCGATATGTCGATAGCCGATATCAGGCCACCGCCGACAACCGTTCCCAGCTACCCCCTGCGGGGCGGCCGGGCCGCCCAGGGAGCGGGTCGCAGCCGGGTCGGGTCGTCCGTCGGGGCGGGCCGCCGGCCCTCACCCGAGCGGCCCCATCGCGATCCGGAATGCCCAGCACCACCGGGCGTGGGCCGCCCGGCAGCCACGGCCCGGGTCCGGCCACGCAGCGCAGGCCGCTCCCTCGTTCGGCGTCCGCGCTGGTCGCTGCGGTCGGCGCAGCCGGGAGACGGCATGGCGATGGCTGGCGTACGCCGGCTACGTCCGTGCCGATGCGGGTCGAGCACGTACCGAAACGGAACCTCACGCACTGGTGACGGGGCGGCGACCACGAGCCGTACGGCTGTCCGCGCTCCGGACAGGCGGACGACATACCTCCCGAGCCCGCTACCGTGGAAACACCATGAGCACACTGCACACCCCACCTGTCACGTCCGTGCCCGGCGACGACGTACCCACGCTGCTCGTCAAGATCTTCGGCAAGGACCGCCCCGGCATCACCGCAGGACTCTTCGACACGCTCGCCGCCTTCGACGTCGACGTGGTCGACATCGAGCAGGTCGTGACCCGTGGCCGGATAGTGCTGTGCGTCCTGGTCACCGCGCCCGAGGGGAACGGCGTGACGGAGGGCGAGCTCCGTTCGACCGTGCACAGTTGGGCCGACGAGCAGCGGCTCCAGGCCGAGATCATCTCCGGCGTCGGCGACAACCGTCCCCGCGGCGTCGGACGCTCGCACGTGACCGTGCTCGGGCATCCGCTGACGGCCGAGTCGACCGCCGCCATCGCGGCCCGCATCACGGGCGTGGGCGGCAACATCGACCGCATCTTCCGACTCGCCAAGTACCCGGTGACGGCCGTGGAGTTCGCGGTGTCGGGTACCGAGACCGAGCCGTTGCGCACCGCGCTGGCGCTGGAGGGCGCGGCGCTCGGCGTCGACGTGGCGGTGGTGGCCGCCGGGTTGCAGCGGCGCGCCCAGCGGCTCGTGGTGATGGACGTGGACTCGACCCTGATCCAGGACGAGGTGATCGAGCTCTTCGCGGCGCACGCCGGTTGTGAGGCCGAGGTCGCCGAGGTCACGGCGCGGGCGATGCGCGGCGAGTTGGACTTCGAGCAGTCGCTGCACGAGCGGGTGGCGCTGCTCGCCGGGCTCGATGAGTCCGTGGTGGACAAGGTCCGCTCGGAGGTGCGGCTGACGCCGGGGGCGCGGACGTTGATCCGTACGCTCAAGCACCTCGGCTACCAAGTGGGCGTGGTCTCCGGCGGGTTCACGCAGGTCACCGACGACCTCAAGGAACGGCTCGGGCTCGCCTTCGCCGCGGCGAACACCCTGGAAGTGGTGGACGGCAAGCTCACCGGCCGGGTGATCGGCGACGTCGTGGACCGGGCCGGGAAGGCCACGCTGCTGCGGCGGTTCGCCGCCGAGGCGAAGGTGCCGCTGGCGCAGACGGTGGCCATCGGCGACGGCGCCAACGACCTGGACATGCTCAACGCAGCCGGCCTCGGCGTCGCCTTCAACGCCAAGCCCGTGGTCCGTGAGGCCGCGCACACCGCCGTCAACGTCCCCTTCCTGGACACCGTGCTCTACCTGCTCGGCATCACCCGCGAAGAGGTCGAGGCCGCGCAGACGCACACGCCCGAGGACGCATAACCGCCCGCCTCGGCAGCGGCGGGGCCCGTCCGCACGGCACACGGGCCGCCCCGTAGCGCCCGTGCCGGGCCACGGTCCGCCGCCCGTACGCCGCGGTCCCCCGCATCCTCCACCCGGCCCGGAGACCGCGTCCGTGCCGCCCGAAGGCCGGGTCCGCACGCTCTGAAGGACGCCGTCCGGCGCGGTCGGTGCGCCGGACGCCTCTTCGCTCAGGCACGTGCGGCGGGCTTGCGGCCGGTCGGCCCGGGTGTACTCCGGGCCCGCCGGGCCCGCACACGGCTCCGGCTCCCGCGGGGCACCGGAGGCGCCGCGGGAGCCGGAGCGTGGTTCGGGCCGTGGTGCGTGGCCGGGGGGCGTTCCGGCGCGCCGTCAGCGTGCCGCACATCGAGCTGTCGGCCGCCGGCGCCGCGCCCCCGCGCTATTCCTGCGGCGACCAGTACGCGACGAGGCGGCCCACACCGTGCTCGACCGACTTCCAGGTGCCGGTGAAGGTGAGCACCGCGACGGCGGCGGTCGGGAAGCCGGCGCGGTTCATCCGGGCCAGGGTGTCGCCCTCGGCCTCGCCGGCCAGCGCATCGGCGAGCCCGTGCACGCCGGGGTTGTGGCCCACCAGGAGCAGTTCGTTGACGTCCTCGGGGGTCTCGTTGACCACCGCGATGAGCTCGCCGAGCGACGCCTCGTACAACCGGTCCTCGTAGACAGTCCGGGGCCGCTGCGGCAGCTCGGGCACGGCCAGCTTCCACGTTTCACGGGTGCGCAGCGCGGTGGAGCAGAGGGTGAGTTCCGGAACGATGCCGGTCGAGGCGAGCCAGCGGCCGGCGGCCGGGGCGTCCCTGCGGCCACGCTCCGCGAGGGGCCGCTCGTGATCGGATTCTTGGGACCATTCGGCCTTGGCATGCCGGAAGATGACGATCCTGCGGGGAACATCGACGCTCATGCCGTCCAGCTTCGCACGAAACGGGCCGTAAGGCGCGGGGTGTTGGGGCCCCAGCGTGGTAGTGCGAGGGATGCGGGCGGCGCCGCGGGCGGCGGCATGTGCGCTGGTACGAGCCGTGCCCGCGGGCGGAGGGAGCCCTTCCGCCCACGACCGGTGCGCCCGGCGGCAGGGACCGGGCGGCGAGCGGGAGCGGCCGGGCGGCAGACGCCCGGAACCTCGCCCTCCGCAATACGTCGACGGAGCGGGCCGCACCGCGGGGGCCACGGCGGTCGCGGTGGCGAGGAGCGCTACGCCGTAGCACCGGGGGGAGCGCCGCGCCGTGGCACCGGTGGCTGACGCGTCCCGCCACCTCGTCCCCGCATCGACGGCGGCGGACGCGGTCACCGGTGCGGCGGACGCGGCGCCGGGCCGTCGGGGGCGAGCAAGGGCGCGACCGCGGAGGTCGCACGGTCCTGACGCGGACCCGGTCCTGGCGCGGACCCGGTCCTGACGGGGCCCGGCCGGGCGGGCGGTCAGGACAGGAGGTGGACGATCGAGTCCCGCAACATGGCGGCGAACTGGGCGACGTGGCTGCTGCCGCTGTCAGCGGCGTGCGCGTCGGCCGGGCCGACCAGCATCAGCAGCAGCGCCGCGAAGACCACGGCCGGCAGCGCGATGGCCCACCACGGAAGCCGTACCTCCAGCACGTCCCGCTGCTCGCCGACGGACCGCGGCTGGGGGGACCGTCCGGCGTGGCCGTACGCAGGGGCTGCCATGGAAATCGCCTCCGGGGAACGCTGGGCGACGCGACCGCCTGCCACGGTCGCGCCCACCGCTGGTGCGCGGTGTACGTCGAACCTATGAGAGACGGCCCCTCGGGCCCATCCGGCGATCCACCCAGTTGCCCCTGAGCCTGACCCCCTAGGGGATGGTGGTGCTAGCACCACCATCCACGCGTCCACGCCGTCCGCCCCCGGGTCCGGCCCGCGGACGAGCCCGCCGGTGAGGTGCGTGTCAGGGGGAGGCGATCGTGGCGATGACGCCGATGACGACCGTGATGGCGAACATGACGCCGAGGATGGTCAGCAGCTTCTTCTGACCGTTCTGGGGGTTCGGCTCAAGGACAGACATGCGCCCAGTCTCCCACTCCCCGTTGCCGGGCCGCGCGGGGGTCACAGTTCGTTCTCCACGACGCGGTCGCGGCCCGCGAGCACCCCGGCGCCGATCTGCAACACCATCAGCCCGGCCATCAGCGCGATGGGCAGCCGCCAGCCGTCGGTGTGTTGGTAGAGCGCGCCGACGAGCAGCGGGCCCGGGATGGAGATCAGATAGCCGATGCTCTGCGCGAAGGCGGAGAGCCGCACCACGCCGCTGCTGCTCCGCGCCCTCATGCCGATCATGGTGAGGGCGAGCGGGAAGGCGCAGTTGGACAGGCCGAGGAGGAGCGCCCAGGCCCAGGCCCCGCTGGCCGGTGCGCTCCACAGCCCCGCGTACCCGGCGAGCCCGCAGCCGCCGAGCGCCACCACCAGGACGCCCTGATGTCGCAGCCGGGCGGCGAGGCGGGGCAGGACGAAGGAGAGCGGTATGCCCAGTGCCATAGTCATGGCGAGCAGCACGCCCGACGTGGAGGCGGAGACGCCCGCGTCGCGGAACATCTGCGGCATCCAGCCCATGGTGATGTACGCGCCGGTGGCCTGGAGCCCGAAGAAGACGGCGAGCGCCCAGGCGGTCGGGCTGTGCGTGATCGGGCGCCCGGACCCGCCGCCGGACGCGTCGGCAGCAGCGTCCCCAGGGCCGTCGCCAGGGCCGTCGGCCGGCTCAGCCGTGGCAGCGGGAGCCGCTGCGGAGGCGGTGGGTGCACCCGGGGAGGCGGAGGTGGCGGGCGCACCCGGGCTGGCGGACGCGCCCTCGCGCGGGGTACGGGCGGCGCCGGCGATCACCAGCCAGGGCAGGACGGCCGCGACGGCGAGCGCGCCCCACACCACGAGGCCGGCCCGCCAACTGCCGCCCAGGGCGTCGGTGACCGGGACGGTACTCGCCGCGGCGATCGAGGTACCGACGGCCAGTGCCATGGTGTAGAGGCCGGTCATCGGGCCCACCCGGTCCGGGAAGCGCCGCTTGACGATCACCGGCAGCAGGATGTTGCTCACCGCTATGCCGGCCAGGGCGAGCGCGCTGGCCAGCAGGAAGCCCACGGTGCCGCCGGCGAAGGGCCGGACCAGGACACCGAGGCCGATGGCGACCAGGCCGGCGCAGACCACGGCCTCCTGGCCCCAGCGCCGGGCCAGCCGGGGTGCGGTCAACCCGAAGGCCGCGAAGCACAGGGCCGGCATCGAGGTGAGCGCGCCGGCGACGGTGCCGCTCATCCCGAGCCCGTCCCGCACCTCTTCGAGCAGCGCGCCGAGGCTGGTGATGGCGGGCCTGAGGTTCAGGGCGGCGAGGACGAGACCGGCGATGAGCAGGTGGCGCTGCCACGGCCGCCCGGGCGTGGCCGGCCCGCCCGCCGCCGGGGTATCGACGGCATCCGCTGCGGGTGCCGTACCCGCGGCTGCCGGGGCGTCCTGGACGTCCACGGCCGTGGAGGTGCCGGCGGCAGGGGGCCGGCCGGCCGTCGGCCCGGGCCCGCCGCGCCGGACGGGTGGGCGGCCGTCCCGCGCAAGGTCGTCGTCTGTCATGAAAGCCATCATAGAATCATGGGATGAATGCCTGTCCAGTCGATAAGCGGACCCCACGGGCCCGCCGATCGGTCCCACCCGTACAGCCATCCGTGCAGCCACCCGCACCGGCCCGGCGGACGGCCGTGACACCGGCCCCGCGGACGAGTACGACGCCGGCGCCGTGGCCGACCACGTCCCCAGGGCCGCGGGCGAGTACGGCACCGGCCCCGCGGACGGTCGCGGCACCGGGCCCGCGAACGACCGCGGCGCCATCCCCCGAGCCCGCACAGCCCGGCCCCACGCGGTCCAGCCCCGCCCCCGCGCACCCCACCCCCGCACCGCGCCCCGGCCCCCGCGCGGCATCATGGGGGCTTCGCCAGCCCACCAGCCGCCCCCGCCCAGGAGAGCCATGCCGCTGACCTCGCCCCGGCGTTCCGCGCTCGCCGATCAGGTGATCGCCCAGCTCCGTGCCCAGATCACCAGCGGCGAATGGCCGGTCGGCTCGCGCATCCCGACCGAACCCGAGCTCGTCGAGCAGCTCGGCGTGGCCCGTAACACCGTCCGCGAGGCGGTCCGCGCCCTCGCGCACAACGGTCTGCTCGACATCCGGCAGGGCTCGGGCACCTACGTGGTCGCCACCAGCGAGTTGGCCGGCGTGATGAACCGCAGGTTCGCCGACGCCGACCCGCTGCACATCGCCGAGTTGCGCAGCGCCCTTGAGGCGGAGGCGGCCAGGCTGGCCGCGCGGCGGCGCACCGACCAGGACATGCACCAGCTCACCGCCCTGTTGGAGCGGCGCGAACTGGCCTGGGAGTCGGGGGACGCGGAGAGCTTCGTGGAGGCCGACGGCTCGCTCCACATGGCCGTGGTCGCCGCGTCCCACAACGACGTGCTGGCCCAGTTGTACGCGGACCTCGGCATGGTGCTGATCTCGTTCCTCCGGGCCGGTGTCGGGGAACGGTTGCGCCCCGAGTCGTACGTGGACCACGCCCGGCTGGTGGCTGCCATCCGCGACCGGGACGAGGCGCGGGCCGCCGCCGAGGCGAGCGCGCATCCCTACAGTTGCCACGTCTCCGAGGACGGGCGGCACGTCGTACGGGAGGGCAGCGGGGGCTGACGCGTGCCCCGCGGTGTTGCCGGCCCGGGCCGTGGTCGGTGCGGCTCAGGCGTGTGTGATCCAGACCCCCCGGATCTCCATCCAGCAGCGGTCGGCGAGGGTCACGGCGCGGGCCGGGCCCACCTCGACGGGGCGGCCGTCCACGTCCGGGTCCCACCAGCGGGCGCACTCCACGTGCAGTTGGACGCGGTCCGCGTCGGCGTCCGGGTTGAAGCAGACGGCGGTGGCCAGGCTGCCGCGTACCGAGGTCCGGCACTCCGCCTCGGTCGGCGCGGCATCGGCCGGTGGGACCAGTAGGGCGCACAGGCCGGCCGTGGCGAGTGCGACGGCGGCCGTCCGGCGGCGGGACACGGTCACGCCGACACCTCCGGGCCAGGCCGGGGGTCGCTCCCCCGGCTCTCCCACAGTGTCGCCGGGGCGGCGCCGGTGCACGACTTGAGACGCCGGACGCCCGCTCCGCCAGGAGGGCGAAGCGGGCGTCGGGCGCGAGCGGGGGGGGCCAGCCGAGGGTCAGGCACCCATCATGTGCACGCCACCGTCGACGTGGACGACCTCGCCGGTGGTCTTCGGGAAGAAGTCGGACAGCAGCCCGACCACGCCGCGGCCGGCGGGCTCCGGGTCGGAGAGGTCCCAGCCGATCGGCGCGCGGTGGTTCCAAACGTCGGCCAGTTCCTCGAAGCCCGGGATGGACTTGGCGGCCATCGACTTGATCGGGCCGGCCGAGATCATGTTGCAGCGGATGTTCTTGGCACCCAGGTCACGGGCGAGGTAGCGGCCGGTGGACTCCAGCGCGGCCTTCGCGACGCCCATCCAGTCGTACTTCGGCCAGGCGATCGAGCCGTCGAAGGTGATGCCGACGATGGAGCCGCCACGCTCCTCCATGAGCGGCAGGCAGGCCGTGGTCAGCGACTTCAGCGAGTACGACGAGACGTGCAGCGCCGTCGAGACGTCGTCCCAGCTCGCCTCCAGGAAGTTGAACGCGCCCTGGGGGCCGAAGGCGATCGAGTGCACGATGCCGTCCAGGCCGGTGTCGTCGCTGGAGTGCTCGCGGATCTTGTCCGCGAGGGTGTCCAGGTGCTCCTGGTTCTGCACGTCGAGCTCGATGACCGGCGCGGGCTTGGGCAGCCGCTTGGCGATCCGCTGCACCAGCGTGATCCGGCCGAAGCCGGTCAGGATGACCTCGGCGCCCTCCTCCTGCGCCACCTTGGCGGCGTGGAAGGCGATCGAGTGGTCGGTGAGGACGCCGGTGACCAGGATGCGCTTGCCTGCGAGGATTCCACTCATGTCGTTCAGTGACCCATGCCCAATCCGCCGTCGACGGGAATGACGGCTCCAGTGATGTACGCGGCCTCGTCGGAGGCCAGGAAGCGGACCGAGGCAGCGATCTCCTCAGCCTGGGCGTAGCGGCCCAGGGGTACCTGCTTCACGATGCCCTCCCGCTGCTCGTCGCTGAGCGCCCGGGTCATGTCCGTGTCGACGAAGCCGGGGGCGACGACGTTCACGGTGATGTTGCGCGACCCGAGTTCGCGGGCGAGGGAGCGGGCGAAGCCCACCAGACCGGCCTTGGAGGCGGCGTAGTTCGCCTGCCCCGCGGAGCCGAGGAGGCCCACGACGGAGGAGATCAGCACGATGCGGCCCTTGCGGGCGCGCAGCATGGCGCGGTTGGCGCGCTTGACGACGCGGAAGGTGCCGGTGAGGTTGGTCTCAAGGACCGTGCTGAAGTCCTCCTCCGACATCCGCATCAGCAGTTGGTCACGGGTCACGCCGGCGTTGGCGACCAGCACCTCGACCGGGCCCTGCTTCTCCTCGATCTCCTTGTACGCCTGCTCGACCTGCTCCGGCTCGGTGATGTCGCACTTGACGGCGAGGAACCCGGCCGGGGGCTCGCCGGAGCGGTAGGTGATGGCGACCTTGTCCCCCGCGTCGGCGAACGCGCGGGCGATGGCGAGGCCGATGCCCCGGTTTCCTCCGGTGACGAGAACCGAGCGGCTCAAGGGTTCACCCTTTCGATCAGCGGTCTGGATACCCCGAAAACTATCGGTCCTGAGGCCACAACGGGGAAGCCGCCTCCCACAGGGGCGTACGGCGCGCGCTGTGGGGTCCCTACAGAAGACGGTACGGACGGCCTCCGGTCCGCCGCGAGCAGGGCCGACCACGCTCCGTGATCGCCGGGCCACGTGGCCCGGCGGGGGCCCGCCGCGGGTGGGCCGCACGTTGTGGCAGGGGCGCCGGGACCGGGCCGGCTGCCGCACCGCAGCACCCGGTCGGGCGCTGCGCCAAAACCGTGCCGGGGCGGCGAGGCCGCGTGATTCACTGCGATCACGAATCGAGTCATGGAGAAGGTGAGGCGCCCGTGGCGCACGAGATTGATGAGACCTTCCTCGCACTGCCGTTGCGCGCGCTGGCCGATGCGGCGCTCGCCCGGGCCCGGGCGCTCGGCGCCGCGCACGCGGACTTCCGCTTCGAGCGGGTGCGCAGCGCGTCGTGGCGGTTGCGCGATGCCAAGCTGGCCGGCTCCTCCGACAGCACGGAGCTCGGGTACGCGGTGCGCGTGGTGCACGGCGGGGCCTGGGGCTTCGCCTCCGGCGTGGACCTGACGATGGACGCGGCGGCCCGGGTGGCCGGCCAGGCGGTGGCGATGGCCAAGCTGTCCGCGCAGGTCAGCAAGGCGGCCGGGGCCAGCGACGCGGTGGAGCTGGCGGCCGAGCCGGTACATGCGGACCAGACCTGGGTCTCCGCGTACGAGATCGACCCGTTCAGCGTGCCGGACGCGGACAAGACCGGGCTGCTGGCGCAGTGGAGCGAGCGGCTGCTGGCCGCCGACGGCGTGGCGCACGCGGACGCGTCGCTGCTGACGGTGCACGAGAACAAGTTCTACGCGGACACCGCGGGCACCGTGACCACCCAGCAGCGGGTGCGGCTGCACCCGACGCTGACAGCGGTGGCGGTGGACCCGGCGACGGGCGAGTTCGACTCGATGCGCACCCTGGCGCCGCCGGTCGGCCGCGGCTGGGAGTACCTGACGGGCACCGGCTGGGACTGGGACGCGGAGCTCGCGGGCATTCCCGACCTGCTGGCCGAGAAGATGCGCGCCCCCGCGGTCGAAGCGGGCACGTACGACCTGGTCGTCGACCCGTCCAACCTGTGGCTGACCATCCACGAGTCGATCGGCCACGCCACCGAGCTGGACCGCGCGCTGGGGTACGAGGCGGCGTACGCGGGCACCTCGTTCGCCACCTTCGACCAACTGGGCACGCTGGCGTACGGCTCGCCGATCATGAACGTGACCGGGGACCGCACCGCCGAGCACGGGCTCGCCACCATCGGCTTCGACGACGAGGGGGTGGCCGCGCAGTCCTGGGACCTGGTCAAGGGCGGCACCCTGGTCGGCTACCAGCTCGACCGCAGGATCGCCGCGCTGACCGGCTTCGAGCGCTCCAACGGCTGCGCGTACGCCGACTCGCCCGGTCACGTACCGGTGCAGCGGATGGCGAACGTCTCGCTCCAGCCGGCGCCGGACGGGCCCTCCACCGACGAGCTGATCGGGGACGTGGAGCGCGGCATCTACGTGGTGGGTGACCGGTCCTGGTCGATCGACATGCAGCGGTACAACTTCCAGTTCACGGGACAGCGCTTCTTCAAGATCGAGAACGGCCGGCTGGCCGGTCAGCTCCGTGACGTGGCCTACCAGGCGACCACCACCGACTTCTGGGGCTCGATGAGCGCGGTCGGCGGCCCGCAGACGTACGTCCTCGGCGGGGCGTTCAACTGCGGCAAGGCCCAGCCGGGCCAGGTCGCCGCCGTCTCGCACGGCTGCCCCTCCGCGCTGTTCCGCAATGTGAACATCCTGAACACCACGCAGGAGGCCGGGCGATGAGCGCCACTCCCCACAGCAGCACCCCGCACGAGATCGTCGAACGCACCCTTGAGCTCTCCCGCGCCGACGGCTGCGTGGTAATCGCGGACGAGCACTCAAGCGCCAATCTGCGCTGGGCCCGCAACGCGCTGACCACCAACGGCGTCACCCGCGGCCGTACGCTCACGGTGATCGCCACGGTCGACGGCGGCCAGGGCACCGCGACCGGCGTGGTGACGCGGTCCGCGGTGACCGCCGACGACCTGGAGCCGCTGGTGCGCGCCGCGGAGGCGGCGGCCCGCGAGGCCGGCCCGGCCGAGGATGCGGGGCCGCTGGTCGGTGGCGGTGCGCCGGCGGCGGACTTCACCGCGGCGCCGGCCGAGACCTCCTCCGCGGTGTTCGCGGACTTCGCACCGGCGCTGGGCGAGGCGTTCGGCCGGGCCCGTGCGGCAGACCGCGAGCTGTACGGCTTCGCCTCGCACACGCTGGTCTCCAGTTACCTCGGCAGCTCGACCGGGCTGCGGCTGCGGCACGACCAGCCCACCGGCACCCTGGAGCTGAACGGCAAGGCGCCGGGCGCCGATGCCGCCGCGGCCCCGCGCTCGGCCTGGGTCGGCCGCGCCACCAGGGACTTCACCGATGTGGACCCGCTGGCCCTGGACGCCGAGCTGGCCCAGCGGCTGGGCTGGGCGAAGCGTCGTACGGAGCTGGCGGCCGGCCGGTACGAGACGGTGCTGCCGCCGACGGCCGTGGCCGACCTGCTGATCTACCAGCTCTGGTCCTCGTCGGGCCGGGACGCGAGCGAGGGCCGCACGGTCTTCAGCAAGCCGGGGGGCGGCACCCGGGTCGGGGACCGGCTCTCGGCGCTGCCGCTCACGCTGCGCAGCGACCCGGCGGAGGCGGGCCTTGAGTGCGCGCCGTTCGTCCTCGCGCACAGCTCCGGGGGCGATGCGTCGGTGTTCGACAACGGGCTGCCGCTCGGCGCCACGGAGTGGATCAAGGACGGGGTGCTGGAGCGGCTGGTGACCAGTCGGCACGGCGCCCGGCTGACGGGGCTGCCGGTGGCGCCTGCGGTGGACAACCTGATCTTGGACGGGGGCGGCTCCAGGTCGCTCACCGAGCTGGTGGCCGATCTCGGGCACGACGGGCCGGCGCTGCTGCTGACCTGCTTGTGGTACATCCGCGAGGTGGACCCGGCGACGCTGCTGCTGACCGGGCTGACCCGGGACGGGGTCTATCTGGTCGAGGGCGGCGAGGTGACCGGCGAGGTGAACAACTTCCGGTTCAACGAGTCGCCGGTGGACCTGCTCTCGCGCGCCAGCGAGGTGGGGCGCACCGAGCCCACGCTGCCGCGCGAGTGGGGCGACTGGTTCACCCGGGCCGCGATGCCCGCGCTGCGGGTCCCCGATTTCAACATGAGCTCGGTCAGCCAGGGCGTATAACCTCGTGGGCACGGCGAGCCGGCCCACCGCGGCCGGCTCGGCGCCTTCCCTGACGTTCACCAAGGAGATACGAGAACCGTGACGGACATCGTCGATGACCTGAAGTGGCGTGGGCTCTTCGCCCAGTCCACGGACGAGGACGCTTTGCGCAAGGCCCTCGCGGACGGTCCCGTCACGTTCTATTGCGGCTTCGACCCGACCGCGGCGTCGCTGCACGTGGGCCATCTGGTGCAGGTGCTCACGATGCGCCGGTTGCAGCGGGCGGGGCACCGGCCGCTGGCGCTGGTGGGCGGGGCGACCGGGCAGATCGGCGACCCGCGGCCGACCGCCGAGCGGACGCTGAACGACCCGGCGACGGTCGCCGCCTGGGTGACGCGGCTGCGCGCCCAGATCGAGCCGTTCCTGACCTTCACGGGCGAGAACGCGGCCGTGCTGGTGAACAACCTGGACTGGACCGGCGGCCTGTCCGCGATCGAGTTCCTGCGCGACATCGGCAAGCACTTCCGGGTCAACAAGATGCTCACCAAGGACTCGGTGGCCCGCCGCCTCGAATCCGAGCAGGGCATCAGCTACACCGAGTTCAGCTACCAGCTGCTCCAGGGCATGGACTTCCTTGAGCTGTACCGCCGGCACGGCTGCACGCTCCAGCAGGGCGGCAGCGACCAGTGGGGCAACCTCACGGCCGGGATCGACCTGATCCACCGCCTGGAGCCGGAGGCGGCGGTGCACGCGCTGGCCACGCCGCTGATGACGAAGGCGGACGGCACCAAGTTCGGCAAGACCGAGGGCGGCGCGGTCTGGCTGGACGCGGAGATGACCACCCCGTACGCCTTCTACCAGTTCTGGCTCAACGTGGACGACCGGGACGTCAACCGGTACGCCCGCATCCTGTCCTTCAAGGGGCGGGAGGAGCTGGAGGAGCTGGAGCGGCTGACCGAGGAGCGGCCCCAGGCGCGGGCGGCGCAGCGGGCGCTGGCCGAGGAGCTGACGACGCTGGTGCACGGCGCCGACCAGTGCGCCGCGGTGATCGCCGCCTCCCGGGCGCTGTTCGGCCAGGGCGATCTGACCGGGCTCGACCCGGCGACGCTCAGTGCCGCGCTGCGGGAGCTGCCGCACGCGCGGATGACGACGCTGGCCCCGGTGGTGGACCTGTTCGCCGCGGTGGGCCTGGTCGCGAGCAAGTCGGCCGCCCGGCGGACGGTCAAGGAGGGCGGCGCGTACGTGAACAACGTCAAGATCACCTCCGAGGACGCGGAGCTGGACGAGGCGGACCTGTTGCACGGGCGCTGGCTGGTGCTGCGGCGCGGCAAGAAGAACCTGGCCGCGATCGAGGTCGCGGCCGACTGACGCGGCGGGCGCGGCGGTGCGACGGGGGTGCCGCGGGCGCGGCGCGCCGTCGCACCGGGCCGGTCCCCCGGCAGATGACCGGCCCGGCAGGCCCGCGCCGCTCGTGCGCGGGCCCGGCCGTGGCCACGTGTAGCGGGCCCGGTCCTCGCTGCGATCGCCGGCCCGGCCGTGGCTCCCACGACCGGGCCGGCGACCTGCGGTTTCGCCAGTCTCTCAGTGGCGTTTGCCCTTGACCGAGGCCCAGAGCGAATCGCCCACTCCGACGACGAGTACCGCACCACCCAGTTGGAGCAGGTGACGGATCCAGTCGATGCCC
This sequence comes from Streptomyces sp. 796.1, assembly GCF_047525675.1. NCBI lineage: Bacteria > Bacillati > Actinomycetota > Actinomycetes > Kitasatosporales > Streptomycetaceae > Streptomyces > Streptomyces sp. 796.1. Next base: position 30,298 of record NZ_JBLIWA010000002.1, read on the forward strand.
TTGGTGTCGTCGACCCCGATCCCGGCCGCGACGCTGTTGCCGATGATGGACCCGATGATGCCGAAGATGATCGTCAACCAGATCGGGATGTTCTGCTTGCCGGGGAGAATGGCCTTGGCCAGCAGGCCGAGCACCAGGCCCACGATGATGGCCCACAACCAGCTCATGTCGCCTCCTCAGTGCGGCGCGGGTGTACGCGTCCCGCCCCTCAGTCTCCGACCGCACGGCCTACGCCGCATGTCGGAGGGCGACCTCCACCGGACGGCGGGGTGGGATGGGCCGGCCGGGGCGTGCCCCGGTCTCGTACCCGCATCGGCCCGGGCGTACCGTTGAGCGTGTTCGGAGTCGGGTACGTCGACCCGTCAGGTGGGTGATGGAGCGAGATGCGGAAGCGCAGCGGATCGGAAGTCTTCCGGATCACCGGGGCCAGGCAGGGGCTGGCCGATGACGTACGGGGCAGACAGCGGCGCTATGTGATCTCCATGTCGGTGCGCACCCTCTCGGTCGTGCTGGCCGCGGTGCTGTGGAACGTCGAGCGCCATGTCGCCTTCGTCGCCCTCGGGTTGGGCATCCTGCTGCCGTACTTCTCGGTGGTGATCGCCAATGCGGGGCGGGAGAACGTCCCGCGGCTGCCGTCGACCTTCGTTCCGGCGCCCTCCCGGCCGGCGCTGATGGACGCTCCTCGGCCGGCCGAACCGGAATCCGGACAGGACCACGGCGCATCCGCGACCGGCGAGACGCGGGAGCACCGGGGCTGACCTGCGACGGCAGGGTTACCTCAAGAAAACCTCAGATCAATCGTGCGGTTCCGCTGCACCGCGGCGGGTCCCCCGTGACATACTTCGTAGGCGCTCCGCATCCCCCGTCGGAGCGACGGACCGACGCCGGGCGGCTCCCCCCGTGGCTGCCCGGCGTCGCCATGTCTGGACCCGTGTCGAGCGGCATCGGCCGTCACGTAGGGTCGGGGTCGTGAACTCGTCCGACTCCACAGACGCCATCTGCTCAGCCAAAGGTTGCCGCGAGGCCGCGATCTGGGTGCTCGCCTGGAACAACCCGAAGCTGCACACCCCCGAGCGCCGCAAGACCTGGCTGGCCTGTCCCGAGCACCGCGAGTACCTCGCCAACTTCCTCGGCATCCGCGGCTTCCTGAAGGACGTCGTGCCGCTCGACGAGTGGTCAGCCTCCGATCGCTGACATCGGCCGCTGCGGCTGGAGGAAGGTCGGGTCGTCCAGGCCCGAGCCCGCCTTCTTGCCCCACGTGGCGAGCCGCCACCGCTCGGCGACCTCGGCGTCGCTGGTCCCGGAGCGCAGTGCGGCGCGCAGGTCGGTCTCCTCGCGGGCGAACAGACAGGTGCGCACCTGACCGTCGGCGGTGATCCGGGTGCGGTCGCAGGCCCGGCAGAAGGGCCGGGTGACGGAGGCGATGACGCCCACCCGCGCCGGGCCGCCGTCCACCAGCCAGCGCTCGGCCGGCGCTGAGCCGCGGTCGTCCGCGTCCTCGGGCGTGAGGTCGAAGCGGGTGCGCAGGCTGGCCAGGATGTCGCCGGCGGTGATCATGCCTTCGCGGCGCCAGCCGTGTTGTGCATCCAGCGGCATCTGCTCGATGAAGCGCAGTTCGTAGTGGTGCTCGATGGCCCAGGCCAGCAGGTCGGGGGCCTCGTCGTCGTTCTGGCCCGGCATCAGCACCGCATTGACCTTGACCGGCGCGAGCCCGGCGGCCTGGGCCGCGGCGAGCCCGTCGAGCACGTCCTGGTGGCGCTTGCGCCGGGCCATGGCCTGGAAGACGTCGGGGCGCAGCGTGTCCAGCGAGACGTTGACCCGGTCCAGGCCCGCGTCGCGCAGCGCGCTGGCGCACCGGCCGAGGCCGATGCCGTTGGTGGTGAGGGAGAGCTGGGGGCGGGGGGTGAGGGCGGCGCAGCGTTCGACGATGGAGACCAGGCCGGGGCGGAGCAGCGGCTCGCCGCCGGTGAAGCGGACCTCGGTGACGCCGAGGTCGGTCACGGCTATGGAGACCAGTCGGACGATCTCGTCGTCGGTGAGGAGGTCGGGCTTGGCCAGCCAGCTCAGCCCCTCCTCCGGCATGCAGTAGGTGCAGCGGAGATTGCAGCGGTCGGTGAGGGACACCCGAAGGTCGGTGGCGGTCCGACCGTAGGTATCGAGCAGCATGTGGCGACCCTTCTCACGTATTGCGCATCCTGGCGTTGCCAGTGGGCCTCCTGTGACCGGAGATCCCTACGCCAAGTGTCCCGCAGCGTACGCGATCCTTCGGATTCCCCACGGAAAGATGGCCAGCGCTATGCCATCCCACTGCCGCAGCTTGGCTTCCCTTGGGGAGCTACGGGGGGTGGGGCGGGGTTCGGCCCCCGGCCGCTGAAGGACGGCGGGGGGGGGGGGGGGGGGGGGGGGGGGGGG
>NZ_JBLIWA010000002.1:32719-73722 GCF_047525675.1 Streptomyces sp. 796.1
CCCCCCCCCCCCCCCCCCCCCCCCCCCCCCCCCCCCCCCGCGGGTGTCGAAGCTGCGCCTTGGCTACGGGTCAGTGCGCTCCGTACCCGGTCAGCGAGCGCACTTCGAGCTCGGCGTACTTCTTCTCGTCGGCCGGCTCCTTGGAGAGCAGCGAGCCGATCCAGCCGAGCAGGAAGCCGAGCGGGATGGAGATCAGACCCGGGTTCTCCAGCGGGAACCAGTGGAAGTCCACGTCCGGGAACATCGAGGACTCCTTGCCGGAGACCACCGGCGAGAAGAGCACCAGGAAGACCGACGAGACCAGGCCGCCGTAGATCGACCACAGTGCGCCCTGGGTGGTGAACCGCTTCCAGAACAGGCTGTAGAGGATCGTCGGCAGGTTGGCCGAGGCGGCGACCGCGAAGGCGAGCGCCACCAAGCCCGCGACGTTGAGGTCACGGGCGAAGACGCCGAGCACCACGGCCACGGTGCCGATGCCCACGGTCGCCCAGCGGGCCGCGGAGACCTCTTCCTTCTGCGTCGCCTCGCCCTTGCGGATGACGTTGGCGTACAGGTCGTGGGCGAAGGAGGACGAGGAGGCGAGGGTGAGACCGGCGACGACGGCGAGGATGGTCGCGAACGCCACGGCCGAGATCACCGCCAGCAGGATCGCACCGCCGGCCGAGTCGGGCCCGCCGCCGACGTCCTGGGCCAGCAGCGGCGCGGCCGTCGTGCCCGCCTTGTTGGACTCGATGATGTCGGTGCGCTTGAGCAGGGCGGCGGCGCCGAAGCCCAGCACGATCGTCATCAGGTAGAAGGCGCCGATGATGCCGATGGCCCAGTTCACCGAGCGGCGGGCGGCCTGCGCGGTGGGAACCGTGTAGAAGCGGATCAGGATGTGCGGCAGGCCGGCGGTGCCGAGCACCAGCGCGATGCCGAGCGAGATGAAGTCGAGCTTGCTCGTGGCGTCCACGCCGTACTTCAGTCCGGGCTCAAGGAACGCCCCGCCCATGCCGCTGTTCTCGGCGGCCTCGCCGAGCAGCCTGGAGATGTTGAAGTCGAACTTCAGCAGCACCAGGAAGGTGATCAGCAGGGTGCCGGCGATCAGCAGCACCGCCTTCACCATCTGGACCCAGGTGGTGCCCTTCATGCCGCCGATCGAGACGTAGAGGATCATGACGACGCCGACCAGCACCACGATGAGGACCTTGCCCGCCTCGCTGGTGATGCCGAGCAGCAGCGAGACCAGCACGCCGGCGCCGGCCATCTGGGCCAGCAGGTAGAAGATCGACACCACGATGGTGGAGACGCCGGCGGCGGTACGCACCGGGCGCTGCCGCATCCGGTACGCGAGGACGTCGCCCATGGTGAACCGCCCGGAGTTGCGGAGCGGTTCGGCGACCAGGAGCAGCGCCACCAGCCAGGCCACCAGGAAGCCGATGGAGTACAGGAAGCCGTCGTACCCGGAGAGCGCGATGGCGCCGGCGATGCCGAGGAAGGACGCGGCGGACATGTAGTCGCCGGAGACCGCCAGGCCGTTCTGGAAGCCGGAGAACTGCCGGCCGCCGGCGTAGAAGTCGGTGGCGTCCTTGGTCTGCTTGCCGGCCCATACGGTGATGCCGAGGGTCACCAGGACGAAGCTGACGAACAGCGAGATGATCAGCGGCCGGTGCTCGCTGACGCCTTCGACGGCCAGGTGCATCGTCTGCATCACGACTTGCCCTCCAGGCGGGACTTGATGGCCTGGGCGCGCGGGTCGAGCTTGGCGCTCGCGTGGCGTGAGTACCACCAGGCGATGACGAAGGTGGACAGGAACTGCAACAGGCCGAAGACGAGGGCCACGTTGATGTTGCCGACGACCTGCTTGCCCATGAAGTCGCCCGCGTAGTTGGACAGCAAGACGTACAGCGTGTACCAGCTCACGAAGGCGATGGTGAGCGGGAAGGCGAACGAGCGGTGCGCGCGGCGCAGTTCGGCGAATTCCTGGCTCGACTGCACCTGGATGTAGTCGGGCTGCTCGGCAAGGTGCGCCGAGTCGTGGGGCGGTGCGGGGTCCACGGTCTCTCCTGACGTGGCGACTGGCTGGAAACGGATCACCGTCGGACGCAACCGGCGGGCGCCGGTGGCCGCTGCGATCGGGGATCGGGCACGAACTCGAAGGGGCGAGGGGGATCGTGCGGTGGCGACGTGTGGGGGGACGGAGCGACGTACGAGTAATGAGTGATCCAGGTCACGCATGGTAGGCCCCGTTAGCGCCAGCGAACAGGGGACGGGCGCGGGAAAAACAGAAGATCCATTACGGCGCTGTGGCCCCGCGTGTCACTCGGCTGGCGGACTCAGGTTTTTGCACGTCATCCATTGCTGGACAGCCTTGAGCAACGCTAGTTTCACTCGTCATATAACCGGCCCGGCGCGCTCGGCGCGCGGGCAACCCTCCGGAAGATGGGAAGAGCCTTCATGGCCCACCTGAGTTCCAGACGCCGGCGCGCCCTGCTCGCGGTGCCCGTCGGGATCGCGCTCACCGCGTCCCTCGGGTTCCTGCCTGGCGCGGCGTCGGCCACCTCGCAGGACGCGCCCACTTCGGCCACTGCCGCGCGCACCGACGGGCCGTCCCTGTCGTACGTGGTGAACACGACGGCCGACAAGGCCACCGTGAACAAGGTCAAGAAGGAGATAGCCAAGGCCGGTGGCAGCATCGTCGCCAGCTATCCCAAGATCGGCGTCATCGTGGTGCACGCGCCGGCGACCGGCTTCGCGGAGAAGATACGTACCGTCAAGGGCGTCCAGTCGGCAGGCTCGACCCGCACCGCCCCGCTGACCTCGGCCGCGACCACCGACGTCGGCAAGCCGGAGAAGATCAAGGCGCCCCGGGTGACGGCGCAGAGCGAGGCGAAGGCGCTGGCCAAGGGCCAGGAGCCGCTGGAGCCCCTCCAGTGGGACATCCCCGCCATCAAGGCGGACCAGGCTGCGAAGGTCAACCCGGGCAAGAAGAGCGTCACCGTCGCCGTGATCGACACCGGCGTGGACGACACCCACCCCGACCTCGCGCCGAACTTCGACCGCAGGGCGTCCGCGAACTGCGCGGGCGGCGTGCTCGACACCTCCAAGGGCGCGTGGCGCCCGTACGTGCCGGCGGACGACTACCACGGCACGCACGTGGCCGGCACGATCGCCGCCGCGCGCAACGGCGTCGGCGTCGCCGGTGTCGCGCCGGGCGTCAAGGTCTCCGCGATCAAGGTCAGCGACCCGAAGACCGGCCTGTTCTACGCCGAGAACGTGGTGTGTGCGTTCGTCTTCGCCGCCGAGAAGGGCGTCGAGGTCACGAACAACAGCTACTACGTCGACCCGTGGATGTTCAACTGCAAGGACGACCTGGACCAGAAGGCCATCGTCGACGCGGTGGGCCGGGCCGCGAAGTACGCGCAGGACAAGGGCGCGGTGAACGTCGCGTCGGCCGGCAACTCCAACTTCGACCTCGGCGCGAAGTCCATCAAGGACACGTCGAGCCCGAACGACTCGCAGGCGGTCGACCGCAACATCGACCCGACCAAGTGCCTTGACGTGCCGACCCAGTTGCCCGGTGTGGTCACCGTCTCGGCGACCGGCGTCAACTCGCTCAAGTCGTACTACTCGAACTACGGCCTGCACCCGTCGGACGCCGCCGGCCAGATCGACGTGGCCGCCCCCGGCGGCGACCGCCGCCAGGTGCCCGAGCTGCCCGCCAAGGACGGCCGCATCCTGTCCACGCTCCCGGAGGGCGACTACGGCTACCTCCAGGGCACCTCGATGGCGGGCCCGCACGTCGCGGGCGTCGCGGCGCTGCTGCGCAGCGCGCACCCGTCGTCGAGCCCGCAGGAGGTGCAGTGGCTGCTGAAGCAGCAGGCCGACAACCCGGGCTGCCCGACCGCGCCGTACGACCCGGACGGTGACGGCAAGGTGGACGCCACCTGCACCGGCACCAAGCACGTGAACAGCTTCTACGGCTACGGCATCGTGGACGCGCTGGACGCGGTGCAGGAGTAGGTACGGCGCGGGCCCCGGCGGGGGCCGGTAGCGCCGTCGGTCCAGGGGGCCGGGCTGCCCGATCGGGGCGGCCCGGCCCTCGGCCGTGCGGCGGCCACGACTGACCCGCTCGTTGGGCGCCTCCCCCAACCACCGCGCTGACCTGGGCTTTTGCCTTCTTCTCGACGGCTGGATCGGAGGCCGCGACAGGGGCCGGACGGAGTTATCCACAGGGCCGAACGCGTGTGCCGTCCTGCCGCTACGCTGCGGAGTCGAAGGGTCACGAAGATCGGAATTCCGACCCGCCGGTTGTGGAGGGGGAGATACCCGATGCAGGGAGTGGAGGCCGCGGTCCTGCGGTTGGCGACCACCGTGGTGACGGTGCTCGCCAAGTCGCTGCTGGCCAAGGGGGCGGGGCTGGTGGCCAGGCCGGTGCGGCCGGGCGGTGTGCTGCGGCGCCCGCGGGAGTTGACGGAGCGGGAGACCGACCGGCTGGTCACGGCGCTGGAGCGGCGGCTGGCCGACGCGTGCCGTGCCGCACCGGAGCCGGCGCGGCACGCCGCCGCCACGGCCGTCGCGGACGCCTTCGACCGGGCGGGCCCGTTGGACCTGGAGTTGCTGTTGCAGCTCCGGCTGGAGCCGGAGGCGTTACGCGGGCACGTCCTGCGGGCGGACGGCGCGAGGGCCGGAAGCGCGGGCCCGTCGTCCCCCGCGCGGGAAGGGCGACCGGGCGCGCCGGCCGCGGCCGGGCTCGGCGAGGTCGAGACCGCGCTCTTCGACCGGCTGCTGGACCACTGCTGCCTACACCTGACGGAGTACGTGACGGCGCTGCCGGAGTTCGCGGCCCGCAGCCAGGTCGATCTGGTGCGCCGCAGCGGAGAGCTCACGGACTCCGTCGCGGACGTACGACGCAGGCTCGGCCCGGGGCCTGAGCGGCTGGCGGCGGAGTTCGAGGAGCGGTACGTCGCCTTCGTCCAACAGACGCACAGCCGGCTCCAGTTGTTCGGCGTGACGCTGAGCGACGCGGGGGCGGAGTGGGCGTTGGACGCGGCGTACATCAGCCTCACGGTCAGCGACGTCTCGCTGCGGCACGACTTCGAATTCCCCGAGCTGCCGGCCGAGGCGGTACGGGTGGAGCACGCGCTGGCCCACACCTCCCGGCTGCTACTGCGCGGCCCGGCCGGTTCGGGCAAGAGCACCCTGACGCAGTGGCTGGCGACCCATGCGGCCCGCCGCAGCTTCGGCCCGGAGCTGGCCGACTGGAACCTGTGCGTCCCGTTCGTCCTACGGCTGCGCGCCCTCGTCCGCCGCGCTGAACTCCCGCTCCCCCAGGACTTCCTGTCGAGCATGGGCAACCCGCTGGCCGGGGCGGCGCCGGAGGGCTGGGTCGAGGGCCTGCTGACGTCGGGGCGCGCGTTGGTGCTGGTCGACGGCGTGGACGAGGTGCCCAAGGCGCTCCGCAAGCGCGCCGAGACCTGGCTCAAGCACCTGGTCCTCGCCTACCCGAACGCGCGTTACGTGGTCACCACCCGCCCCTCGGCGGTGCCGGACGGCTGGCTGGCCCCGGACGGCTTCCGCTCGCACTCGCTGCTGCCGATGAGCCGGGACGACGTCCAGCGCTTCGTCAGGCACTGGCACCGGGCCGCCCGACAGGAGATCGGCGGACGCCCGTCGGATCAGACAACTCTGGACAGCTACGAACAGGCCATGCTCCAGGCCGTGACCGACCGCCGCGAACTGGCCAGGCTCTCCACCAACCCGCTGATGTGCGCCCTGCTGTGCGCCCTGAACCGGGACCGCAGGATGCACCTCCCGCGCGCCCGCAAGGACCTGTACGACGCGGCGCTGGAAATGCTGCTGGTCCGGCGGGACACCGAGCGGGAGATCCAGGCCGTCGAGGGCGTCGAACTCACCCGGGACGAACAGACGCTGCTGCTCCAGGAGTTGGCGTACTGGCTGATCCGCAACGGCCAGACCCAGGCCAGCCGGGAAGAGGCCGTCGCCCTACTGGAGGACACGCTCGCGGCCATGCCGCAGGTCCGCGACCAGGGCGACGCCGACCAGGTCTTCCGCCATCTCCTGATCCGCAGCGGCCTGCTCCGCGAACCGGAAGCCGGCGCCGTCGACTTCGTGCACCGCACCTTCCAGGACTACCTGGCGGCCAAGGCAGCGGTCGAGGCCAGAGACTTCGGCCTGCTGGCAGACAAGGCGCACGACGACCAGTGGGAGGACGTCGTACGGATGGCCGTCGGCCACGCCCGCCCCGACGAATGCGCCCGCCTGCTCCGCCGCATCCTCCGCCGCGCCGACCGGGTCAAGAAGCACCGCCACCGCCTCAACCTGCTGGCCGCCGCCTGCCTGGAGCATGCTCCGCGGCTGGATCCGGCGGTGCGGGAGGACATTGAGGGGCGGCTGGAGGAACTGGTTCCGCCGTGGGACTTCGAGGAGGCGGAGGAGTTGGCTCGGGCGGGAGAGTTGGTGCTGGATCTGTTGCCGAGGAACCTGACCGATCTGGAGGAGGAGAGCGCTGCTGCGGTGGTGCGGACGCTGTGCTTGATCGGTGGGCCGACGGCTTTGGGGCACTTGAGGCGGCACCGGGGGGACCAGAGGCCGATGATCGAGGTTCAGCTCAGTCGTGGGTGGGCGCACTTCGACGCTGAGGAGTATGTCGATTCGGTGCTGTCGCACGTGCGGGGAGTGAGCTTCCTCAATGTGCAATCAGGGGAAGAGACCGCACAACTTCATCAGTTGCCGCACTTCAAGCGGATCAACGTCCACGGTTCGCTCCACGCCTTTCGTGATCTCCCACACGACATGACCGCGCTCGCGCTCATCAACAATCCGCACCTTGACGATCTTTCGCCACTGAGTCGGTTTGCCCAACTCGATGATCTCGGCCTGCACAGATGCCCCAAGGTCACCGATCTCGCTCCGCTCGCGTCCACAGGCCTGACCGGGCTTTCGCTCTACGACACCGCGGTGAAGGGCCTAGAGCCACTCCGGCATCTGCCGCAACTCACCCGGCTCAACATGACTCCAGGCGGCGAACTGCTCGACCTAGCGACGCTGCCGGTCGGTCCCCAGCTCACCACTCTCCGACTCCACGGCTACGACGAAGTGCATCTTCAGGGCATAGAGCGCTGGCCCGATCTCCAGGTGCTCGCCGTCTCCGGGGTCACCCGCGCGGAGGAACTACAGCACCTGACCCACCTACCGAACCTGGCCCAGTTGGCAGTGGACAGCCACCCCGATCCCGACCTGGAAGCGTTGGCCGCGCTGGAGAACTTGCGGAATCTGCACCTTGTCTTCTGCGCACTCCCCCGCGGCTTGGCGGCCATGCCGGCGCTAACGAATTGCACGCACCTGTTCCTTTGGGGCTGCCACGCCCCGGACCCCATCGACCTCGCGCCCCTACGCGATATGCCGAACCTCACCGTCAAGGTCCAGGACACCCCCGTCATCAACGACCACCTCATACCCCCGGAGCGCCTGATCCGGCCCCGGCAGCGGCCCCGTCGCTGACGTACGGGACAACACGGCGGAGGCCAGCCCGAACTGCGCCGCCACGTACGTGAGCATGATCCAGAACTGGGGCACCGGGAGTTGGGGCCAGTCGGCGATGCCGGTGGCGATCAGGGTGTCGGAGAGGAGGAAGAGGGCGCCGGCGGTGCCGGCACGGGGGCCGAGGCGGAGGGCCGCCAGGGCCATCGCGGTGAGCAGCAGGCTGTAGACGGCGACCGGTGGCCGGAGGTCGGCCGCCAGGCCGGGCCAGAGCACGGCGACGGTGGCGAGCCAGGCAGTGGCGTAGCCGGCGGTGAGGAGCAGCACGGTGCGGCGCGGGACGGTGGTGTTCCCGGCGCGGGCGAAGAGGGCCAGGTAGCAGAGGTGGCCGGCGGCGAAGGAGGCCATGCCGGCGAGGAAGGCAGGTTCGCCGCCGAGTTGCAGCAGGGTGTCGCCGCCGCAGCCGAAGAGCAGGGCAACGACGAGCAGCCGGGGCCCGCGGCGGAACAGCACGTACGCCGCGAGGGTCGGCATCAGTGCGGGCTTGGTCGTGTGCGTCAGCGCTTCGGCGTCGGCGAGTAGCGCGCCGAGGTGGACGAGGGCAAGGAGGGCGAAGGCGAGGAGCGCGACCCGGGCCCGGCGGGCTGCGGTGTCGGTGCGCGGGCCGGCGTTCATGCGGCGCGGTTGGCGGGCTCGGTCGGGCCGGCGGCCTCGGAGCAGGCCGGGGCCGACTCGGCCGGACCGGCAGGCGCGGGGAGGGAAGGCGCGGGACCGGCGGGCGCGGGGAGGGAAGGCGCGAGACCGGCGGGCGCGGGGAGGGAAGACGCGAGACCAGCAGGTGCCGGCTCGGCGGGCACGGGACAGGCAGGCGCTGGAGCGGTGGGCTCGGGAGCGGGGGGCATGGGACTGGTAGGAGGCACGGGGCCGGTGTGAGGCACAGGCTTGGCAGAAGGTGCCGGTGGGGTCGCCGCAGGCCCTGGCTGTTCCGGTTGCCAGCCGGGGCCGCGGAAGAGGTGGCCGGCGCGGGCTCGCCAGGTGGTGGCCGTGGTGAGGTCGCGGGCGATGGCGACGTACTCGTGGGTGGCCACGCGGAGTGGATTGTGGGTGTGGATGTTCTTGGTGAGGCCGTAGACGGGGCGTTCGGTCTCGGGCACGAAGGTGCCGAACATCCGGTCCCAGACGATGAGGATGCCGCCGAAGTTGCGGTCCAGGTAGCCGCCCTGGGAGGCGTGGTGGACGCGGTGGTGGGAGGCCGTGTTGAGCACGTACTCGACGGGCGCGGGGAGGCGGCGGACGCGTTCGGTGTGCACCCAGAACTGGTAGACGAGGTTGACGCCGGAGAGGAAGGCCACCGCCGCCGGGTGCACTCCGCACAACACCAGCGGGACGTAGAACGGCCACACCGTCAGCGAGGTCCACGGCTGACGCAGCGCAGTGGTGAGGTTGAACCTCTCGCTGGAGTGGTGCACCACGTGGCACGCCCACAGCACGCGGACCACGTGGTGGCCGCGGTGCGACCAGTAGTAGAGGAAGTCCTGGGCCAGCAGCATCAGTGGCAGGGTCCACCACAGCACCGGCACCCGAAGGGGGGTGAGTTCGTAGATAACGGAGTAAATCGCAACAATCGGTATCTTCCACAGGAAATCAAAGAAGACGCTGCCAATGCCCATCGTCACGCTGGTGGCGGCGTCCCTCGGGTCGTACCCGGCAGCATCGGCGTCGGGACGCAGCCGGTAGCTCACCATCTCGGCGGCTGCGAGCAGGACGAACGCCGGTATGGACCAGAGCACGACATCGGGTAGCTGCGGCATGTTCGCACGATAGGTGCCGGTCAGCGCGGTGGATAGATGTTGTTACTCGCGGGTTTCGAAACTCGGTAAGTACGGGCTGTGGGACGGCTCGTGGGGCAGGTTGTGCGGCAGGTCCCGGCACGCGGCCGGCCCGGCCGCAGGCCCCGGAGGCAAGGACGGCCGGGCCGGCGGAGGGCGGGGGCGGCGGGGGGCGGCGGGGGGCGGCGGGGCCAGTCTGATCAAGTGGCGACCGCGGTCGAGTACCGGCACGAGAGGACCGGCGCGAGAGGATCCGTGCGGCGCCCCGCGCTGCGCCCGGTCGCCGGTCCAACCGCTCTTTTCGGCCGAACCGTTGTACCGCCCCGGACCTCACCACGCTTCCGCGTAACGGGAGTTGCCGCAGGTCACGGGCGGCCGGGCGGCGGGCGGCCGGCTCCGGTCCCGGCGGCCGGACAGCGCGGGGCGCGCCCGCCGCGATCGAGTGTCAGTGGTGGCCCGTATCCTCATGAACCATGCTTGAAGACCGACCGGTAGCCGCACCGCGGATCCCCCCACAGTCCGCCCCGTCGTCCCCGTGGCCGGCCGCCTACCCCGAGGGGTACGCGGTCGTCGACGTCGAGACCACCGGACTCGCGCGCGATGACCGCATAGTGTCGGCCGCCGTGTATCAGCTAGACGCCCGCGGCGAGGTGCAGGACCACTGGTACACGCTGGTCAACCCGGAGCGCGACCCGGGCCCCGTCTGGATCCACGGGCTCACCAGCGCGGAGTTGGCCGGCGCCCCACTCTTCCCGGAGATCGCCGAGGAGTTCGCCCGCCGCCTGGACGGTCGGGTGCTCGTCGCGCACAACGCGGTCTTCGACTGGTCCATGATCGCCCGCGAGTACGCCCGGGCGAAGAGCACGGCCCCCGTCCGGCAGCGGCTGTGCACCATCGCGCTCTCCAAGGAGCTGGGCCTCCCGCTGTCCAACCACAAGCTGGAGACCCTGGCGGCGCACTACGGCGTCGTGCAGCAGCGGGCCCACCACGCCCTGGACGACGCCCGGGTACTGGCGGAGACCTTCCGGCCCAGCCTGCACCTCGCCGCGGCCTCCGCGCTGCGGCTACCGCTGCTCGCCTGCCAGCCGCTCACCGAATGGTCGGACACCCCCGCCCGGCCGCCGGGCCAGCGCTCTGGTTACCGGCCGACGAGTTGGCGGCCCAGCCGGAAGCGGCCCGCGTGCCCGTATCCGAACCCCGGCCGGTACGCGCCCGGTGGCACGCTGGTGCAGGGCATGCGGGTGGCCTTCTCCGGCGACACCTCGGTCGACCGCGAGCTCCTTGAGGACCGTGCCGTGGACGCCGGGTTGCACGTGGCGACCAGCGTTTCCCGCCTCACCAGCGTGCTGGTCACCAACGACCCCGACTCGCCCACGTCCAAGGTGGTGAAGGCCCGCTCGTTCGGCACCCCGGTGATCGACGAGGCGGCGTTCATGCAACTGCTCCAGGACGTGGCACCCGCGCCGACCAACGTCCGCTGAGCGGCAGGGCCCGCGAGCCGGGCCGCTGGTCCGGGGCCCCGCCCGGTGCCGAGCCGACGGCGCCCACTGCTTCGTGGTGGGCGGTGCTTCGTGGTGGACGGCGCCTGCCCGGCGGGTGCGGCGGTCCGGCGGGTGCGGCGGTCCGGTCTGGTCGTACGGCTGGGCTCCGGCGAGCCACCGCGTAGGCTCCGGCGACCCGCCGCGTGGGGTAAGGCGACCTGCCGCGTGAGGTGGGGCGGGCCGTCGCATGAGGTGGGGCGGGTCACCGCGTGGGCGGGCGTGGCGGGGGCAGGGGCGGCCGAGTGAAGGGGCAGCCGGCGGCCGAGTGTCGGGGACACCAGGTCCGGGAGCCGGCCGGGCGCCGGGGCAGTCGGGCGTTTCGCCACCGGCGGGCGCCCCGCTCGTTTCCGTGGCGCGGCCGAGTTGTACCGTCATGGGGTGTACCGCTTCCTGTTGACCCGGCAGTGGGTGATCCTCACCCTGGTGGGGCTCGTCCTCATCCCCGTGATGATCAAGCTGGGCTTCTGGCAGCTCAGCCGGCACGAGCAGCGGGTCGAGCACAACCGTCAGGTGTCCAAGAGCCTGGACGCGCCGCCCGTTGCCGTCGAAGAGCTCGCCGCCGTCGGCCGGGACGTGCCGAAGAAGGACGCCTCCCGCAAGGTCACGGCCGTCGGCACGTACGACACGCGCCACGAGGTCGTGGTGCGCCAGCGCACCGGTTCGGATGACCAGTCCATCGGCTACTTCGTGGTCACCCCCCTCCTGCTCGCCGACGGCAAGGCGGTGCTGGTCAACCGGGGCTGGATTCCGGCGCCCGGAAACCTGACGCAGTTCCCGAACGTTCCGGCGCCCCCGACGGGCAAGGTCACCGTCAGCGGGCGGCTCAAGGCCGACGAGACCAGCGGGCGCAGCGGCATCAAGGACAAGAAGGGCCTGCCGCCCCGCCAGGTGATGCTCATCAACAGCGAGCGCCAGGCCGAGGCGGTCGGCCGCCCGCTGCTCGGCGGCTACATCGAGCTGACCGGTTCCCGGCCCGCGGGCGAGGGCCAGCCCGATCCGGTGCCCGCGCCCGACACCAGCGGCATCGGTCCGCACATGGCGTACGCGATCCAGTGGTGGCTGTTCACGACCGCGGTGCCGGCCGGTTGGATCGTCCTCTTCCGCAGGGAACTGCGTGACCAGGCAGCGGCTGCGGCCAAGGCCGCCAAGGCCGCCGCGCAGGCTGAAGAAGAGGCAGCGGCAGCGCCGGAGCAGGGCGGGAACGAGGACGCGGACGGGCCGGGCGACGGGCCGACCGGCGGCACCCCCGCGGCCACCACCCGCGAAGCCACCGGCGAAGCCGCCGACACCCCCGCGGCCACCACCGCCACGTCTGACACCTCCGACGCCGACCGGCCCCCCGCCCCCGCATCCGAAGCCGGGGCGAAGGCCGACGCCGGCACCGGTCACGACGGGCCCCCGACGGCGCAGACCCGTACGGAATCCGATGACCGTACGGAATCCGACACCTCCACGAGGTCAGACGACCGTACGACGAAGCCGGGCAACCGTGCGGTGCCCGATGATCGTACGAAGCCTGACGCGGGTACGGAGCCTGCCAGCCGTACGAAGTCTGACGCCCGTGCGGAGCCTGCCGGCCGTGCGGAGCCTGCTGGCCGGAGTGTCGAAGACGGCCCGGACCCCGACCGCGCCGCCGTCTCCGCGAGCGCCCCGCGCCCCGACGGCGCCTGAGCCGACCGGCACCGCGCCGCACTGCCAAGACCCCTCCCCGCCCCTACCGCGGCCCGCACGCCAAGTGCCCCGTGTCGGCCGAACGGCCGCGCCCCCGAGTAGCGGGCGGTGGCGCGGGAAGACGGCTCGGCATGGCTTCTTCCATCGAGGACTACGCCCTGATCGGTGATCTACAGACGGCGGCGCTGGTCGGGCGGGATGGTTCGATCGACTGGCTGTGTCTGCCCCGGTTCGACTCCGGCGCCTGCTTCGCCGCGCTGCTCGGCGACCGCGACAACGGGCACTGGACCCTCGCGCCGGCGCCCAGCGGCGGCAGCCACGCGCCCGGCACGGAAGACACCGACCGGTCCGCCGGCACGACCGGCCCACCGGCCAGCGCCACCGGCAACCACCCACCCCTCAGCCACCCGCCCCACAGACACCCGGCCGACGACCACGCCCCGCACGACGCAACCCCCTCCCCCGCCCCCGAACCGGCCCCCGCCCCAACCCACTGCACCCGCCGCGGCTACCTCCCCGACACGCTGATCCTGGAGACCGTCTGGGAGACCGAGTCCGGCGCGGTGCGGGTGCTCGACTTCATGCCGCAGCGCGATCAGGCCCCCGACCTGGTCCGCATCGTCGAGGGCGTGCGCGGTCGGGTCGAGATGCACAGCGTGCTGCGGCTGCGCTTCGACTACGGCCGCGTGGTGCCGTGGATGCGCCGGTGCGACGGGCACCGGGTCGCGGTGGCCGGCCCCGACTCGGTGTGGCTGCGGAGCGTTCCGCAGGTGCCGACGTACGGGCGGGACTTCAGCACCCGCTCTACGTTCACCGTCGCCGCGGGCGAGCGGGTCGCGTTCGTCCTCACCTGGCACCCCTCGCACGACCCGCGGCCCAACCTCATCGACCCGTACGAGGCCCTGGAACACAGTCGCGCGGACTGGTGCGCTTGGACCGCGCAGTGCACCTACCAGGGTCCGTACCGGGATGCGGTCATCCGCTCGCTGATCACCCTGAAGGCACTGACGTACGCGCCGACCGGCGGCATCGTGGCGGCACCGACCACCTCGCTGCCGGAGGAGCCGGGCGGCGTGCGCAACTGGGACTACCGCTACTGCTGGCTGCGGGACTCCACGCTGGCCCTCGGCTCACTGATCCGCACCGGCTACACCGAGGAGGCCGCGGCCTGGCGGGACTGGCTGCTGCGCGCGGTGGCGGGTGATCCGGCCGACCTCCAGATCATGTACGGGCTCGGCGGCGAGCGCCGGCTGGCCGAGACCGAACTCGGCTGGCTCAGCGGGTACGCGGCGTCCGCACCGGTGCGCATCGGCAACGACGCGGTCAACCAGCTCCAACTCGACGTCTACGGCGAGGTCATCGACTCCCTCGCGCTGGCCCGCACGGCCGGACTGCCGGCCACCGCGACCGCCTGGAGTCTCCAGCGCGCCCTCCTGGAGTTCCTGGCGGCGCAGTGGCGCGAGCCCGACGAGGGGCTGTGGGAGGTGCGTGGGCCGCGCCGGCACTTCGTGCACTCCAAGGTGATGACCTGGGTGGCGGCCGACCGCGCGGTGCGCGCCCTGGAGCGTGACCCCACGCTGCGCGGCGACGTCGAGCGCTGGCGGGCGATGCGGGACGAGGTGCACCACGACGTGTGCACCCGCGGGTTCGACGCCGAGCGGGGCACCTTCACGCAGTACTACGGCTCGACCGAACTGGACGCGGCGACGCTGCTCATCCCCCGGGTCGGGTTCCTGCCGCCGACGGACCCGCGGGTGGTGGGGACGGTGGACGCGGTCCGTGCCGAACTGTGCGAGGACGGGCTGCTGCGCCGCTACAGCACGTCCGGCGCCCCCGTCGACGGGCTGCCCGGGGGCGAGGCGCCGTTCGTGGTGTGCTCGTTCTGGCTGGCCGACGCCCTCCAGTTGACCGGACGTACGGAGGAGGCCACCGCGCTCTTCGAGCGGCTGCTCGCGCTGCGGAACGACGTGGGGCTGCTGGCCGAGGAGTACGACGCCCGGCGCGGGCGGCAGCTCGGCAACTTCCCGCAGGCGTTCAGCCACATCGGTCTGGTGGGGACCGCCCTCGCCCTGGCGGGGCAGGGCGGGGCAGACTGAGCCCATGGATCTTGGACTCAAAGACCGGGTGTACATCGTCACGGGCGGCACCCGCGGCCTGGGCAACGCCTCCGCACGCGAGTTGGTCGGTGACGGCGCGAAGGTCGTGATCACCGGGCGGGACGCGGACAAGGCCGCCGCCGCAGCCGCGGAGCTCGGCCCCGAGGCGCTCGGCGTGGCCGCGGACAACGCCGACCCCGAGACGGCCGCGCGGTTGATCGCCACCGCACGCGAGCGCTTCGGCCGCTTCGACGGCATCCTCATCAGCGTCGGCGGCCCGCCCGCCGGCACCGCGGCCGAGAACACCGACGCCCAGTGGGAGGCGGCCTTCGAATCGGTCTTCCTCGGCGCGGTCCGACTGGCGCGTGGCGCCGCCGCCGAACTGTCCGAGGGCGGGGTCATCGGCCTGGTGCTCTCCGGCTCCGTGCGGGCCCCCGTCCCGGGCCTGGTCATCTCCAACGGGCTCCGCCCCGGACTCGCCGGGTTCGCGAAGTCGCTGGCGGGCGAGGTGGGGCCGCGCGGCATCCGGGTCGTCGGCCTGCTGCCCGCACGCATCGACACCGACCGGGTGCGGGAGTTGGACGGCCTCGCCGCCGACCCGGCCGCGGCCCGCGACCAGCACTGCGCCGCGATCCCGCTGCGCCGCTACGGCACGCCGCAGGAGTTCGGCCGGGCGGCGGCGTTCCTGCTCTCGCCCGCCGCTTCGTACCTGACCGGCGTGATGCTCCCGGTGGACGGTGGCGTGCTGCCGGGCCTCTGACCGGCCCCGGGTCCGGCTCCTGCCTGGCCCGGCTCCTGCCCGCCCTCGCCAGCCGCCCCCGGCGCACGGCGGTTCCGCCCGGGGATTCCCGTACGAACCTTCCGTACGGGCGATTCCATACGGGCAACGCTGTACGGGCAACGCTGTACGAGCGATTCCGTCCGGACACTCCTACGGACCTTTCCGTACGTGCTGTTTCCGTATGGGGTGTTTCCGTGTGAACCGGATGGAATCGCCGTACGCCGTGGTCGAGCGTCACGCCCGTGCCCGTTCGCCTGAGCCCCGCGGCCGTGATCTTCGTCGTGGTGCGGGTCGGTCCTCCGCGCCTAGAGTGCCCGGTCGTGACCAGCGAACTATCGGATGAGCGGGCCGGCGAAGAGCTGCGGGCCATGGCGAGCACGGCGGGGTACGGGGCGGCTGCGGCCTCCCTGGTCGAGCAGTACGAGGGCGTGTCGTTCGAGGACGTGCACCGGGAGGTGCTCGGCCTCATCCCGCAACGGCCGCTGACCGTGCTGGACGTCGGGGCGGGCAGCGGCCGGGACGCGGCGGCGTTGGCCGCCCGCGGGCATACGGTCGTCGCCGCCGAGCCCACGCCCGAACTCCGCGCCCTGGGCCGGGACCGCCACGCCGACCAACCCGTGCAGTGGGTCGACGACGCACTCCCCGACCTACCGGGACTCACCGCGCAGGAGCGGCGCTTCGACCTGATCCTGTCGACCGCGGTGTGGATGCACCTGGACGCGGAGCAGCGGACGGCCGCGATGGCCACCCTGGTCGGGCTGCTCGACGCCGGCGGCCAGCTCGTCCTGACGCTGCGGCACGGCCCGGTGCCCGCCGGGCGCCGCATGTTCGCCGTCTCGGGACAGGAGACGATCGAGCTCGCCCAACGGCACGGACTGGCTGTCATCCACCACTCACACCGCGCTGACCTGCATGGGCGTGCCGGAGTCGAGTGGACCGAGGTGGTGTTTCGGCACGCGCCGCTGCACCACCGGCAGGCGACCGAGGACGATCTGCCCGCGCTGGTCGCCCTGCGGGACCAGGCGGCCCGCTGGCAGATCGCCCGCGGCATCGCCCAGTGGCGCCCCGGCGAACTCGGCGTCGAGCACTTCCGCGAACGGCTCCGGACCGGCGAGGTCTGGCTCGCGACGCTCGGCCCGCGCGGTCCGATCGCCGGCGGCTGGGAGCTGTGCTGGGAGGACCCGGCCGCATGGGGCGACCAGCCCCCGGTCGCCGGGTACGTGCACCGGCTGATGACGGACCGTCGCGTCGCACCGCCGGGCACCGGCCGCCACCTGCTCGCCCACGCCGAGTCCCGCATCGCCGCGGCCGGCCGCGCCCGCTGCCGACTCGACAGCCTGTCCGACAACGTGGGGCTGCGGACGTACTACGAACGGGCCGGCTACCGCGCCGTCGGCGAGAACGTGAAGGAGGGCGGCCCGCGCGGCACCTACGGCGTGACGCTGTGGGAGAAGGACCTGTGAGCGGGACCGCACGCTGACGGCACGGCCGCCCCGTACCCTCCGCTCCCCCACCCGCCCGTGGCCGTCAGCTCACCCGCTCCGCGCGGTGTCGTACCGACCTCAGTCGGACCTCGGCCGGGAGCTGGTCGAGGCCCGCGGAGGTGCGGGCATGTTCCAGGGCTTCGGACTGCAACCGGGCCAGGGTCTCGGCCGGTTCGGCATGGGCGGCCAGGACCAGGCGGACCCGGGCCTCGGGCGCGGTGCGGCGGCCCCGGAGCGTGACCCGGGCGCGCTCCACGCCCTCCATCGCCTCGGCCTCTTCGGTCAGCACGCCCTCAAGCGCGCGGCCCCGCAACACGGCGCCGGCCCCGTCACCGCTGGGCACCAGGATCTCGTTCAACCGTCGCCGTCGGGACTGCGCCAACAACCACCACAGGGCCAGCAGGACGACCAGCGCCAGGCCCGCGATGACGGCCGGCCACCACCAGCCCTCCTCCCGCCAGCGGCGCCGGTCGTGCCGGGTGAGCAGGACGTCGTCGGGCCCGTCGAACGGCCAACTGCCGGGCAGCGTGAAGCCCCACCGGCGCTGGAGATCGAGCCCGCCGATCAGCACGGCCGCGCCCAGCGCGATCAGGACCGCGCCGGCCAAGGCCAGCAGCACCCGGTTCACGGCCCGCACCCTGGCCCGCCCCACCGCCGGCTTCGCCGCCATCTTCCGCCTCATCTCTTCGTCGGCCGTCGAACCTGAACCCGCAGCCCCGGCCGCCGGGCCAGGCCGAGGTGACGGATACCGTCGTCGAGGGCGGCGTCCAGGTCCGAGCGCACCTCGTCCAACTCCCTGAAGTGCGCCTGGGCCCGTACGGTGACCCGTCGCCTTCCGGCGTCGACGCGGACCGTGCGGACCCCGGGCACCCCCATCGCCCGGTCGCGCAGTACGAGGGCGGCTGCCGAGCGGTCGAGCCCGGCCCGTACCTGTGGGTCGGGGCGCATGGGCAACACCCCGCGCCGGCCCGGGGTGAGTGCCAGTACGAGCAGCCACAGGCCGAGCGCCACCGCGACCGCGGCGCCGGTCACCACCCAGACGTCGTCCAGCGGCCGGCTGGCCAACTCGTCACCGAGCCTGCGCCGCCACCGCATCGCCGTCCGGTCGGCCCGCACCGC
This sequence comes from Streptomyces sp. 796.1, assembly GCF_047525675.1. Lineage (NCBI taxonomy): Bacteria > Bacillati > Actinomycetota > Actinomycetes > Kitasatosporales > Streptomycetaceae > Streptomyces > Streptomyces sp. 796.1. Next base: position 50,723 of record NZ_JBLIWA010000002.1, read on the forward strand.
CGCCACGTCGTACAGCAGCAGCCCGCTCGCACCGAGCACCACCAGTGCGAGGACGGCGGCCGGTACGCGACGGGGCGACCAGAAGCGGCGGGCGCGTTCGGCCGCGCCGGGTGCCGGGGTGTAGCGGGCCGCCACGGCGGGCGGTCCCGGCGGGGCGCCGTCGGCCGGCCCGCCGGCCGAGCCGTCGGCCGATCCATCAACGGTGCCGGTGGGGTCGGCGGCACTGGCGCCGGCGGCTTCCGACGGGCGGGCCGCGGGGTCCGGCGGTGAGTCCTCACCGTGGTCCGACGGGGTGGTGCCGCCCGCCGCGGCCTTCTCCAGCAGAGGCGGGCGCCGGGACGCACCGGCGGCGGGCACAGTACGACCGGCGGCGGGCACCGCGAAGCCCGCGGGGTCTGTGGTGGGGGTGCTGGGTGTCGCGGGTGCGGCACCGGCGGCGGGTGTGACGGGAGTGGCGCTCCCAGATGACTCGGCGGGTCCAGGTCCGGGTCCGGGTTCAGGGCCGGGTTCAGGTTCGAGTCCAGATCCGGATCCAGGTCCAGGGCTCGATCCAGGTCCAGGGCCCGATTCAGGTTCGACCGGACCCACCCGCGGGGGCTCCCCACGTGGGTGGCCGCCGCCGTCCTCGTCCTCGGCCCGCCCTGCGTCCGCGTCGCTCACTGCGCCCTCCCCCGGGCCGCGCCCGCCGGCGCGTACAGCCGCTCGACCGTGACGGCCACCTCGCGTACGTCCATCCCGGCCAGCGTCCTGACCCGGCCGCTCACCTGACGGCGCACGGCGCCGCACTGGGCACCGATGTCGGACGGGTAGCCGAGTTCGACGGCGACCCGCACCTTGGCCTCGCCGCGCAGGCCGTCGCGGCCGGGGCGGTCGCGCACCGCGACCGCGGCGTGCGGGGGTTTGCCGCCGGCGCGGCGTACGTCGCTGGCCGGTCGTAGTGCCTCGCGGGCCGCCTGCGAGGCGATCTTCGCGATGACGCGGTCGGCGATCCGCGTCGAGCCCCGTTCAGCGGAGTGCACCACGCGGCCTCACCGCCGTCGACCGTCGCGCTCGCGGGGGCGGAAGAAGTCGCCCAACTCCAGGTCTCCGTCGAGGAACTTGCCTGCCACGAACCCGATCAGTCCCAACGCCGCCACCAGTAGAAAGGCGCCGAAGCCGCCGAAATATCCGGCGAAGCCCAGGGCCATTCCGGCGGCCAAGCCGACCACGGCCATGCTCATGTGAACTCCCTCCGCTCCACCGCGCCCCGAGGACGGGCCGGCTACTGGAGCCGTGACTCCGACTCGTCGTCCTGCTCGTCGGGCAGCTTCACGTCGCTGACCACGATATTCACTTCGACGACCTCAAGGCCGGTCATCCGCTCGACCGCGGAGATGACATCTTCGCGCACGTTGCGCGTGACGTCGCCGATGGAGACGCCGTAGTCGACCACGATCTCCAGGTCGAGCGCCGTCTGGACCTCGCCGACCTCGGCCTTGACGCCGCGCGTGACGGACCTGCCGCCGCCGGGCACCCGGTCGCGCACCGCGCCGAAGGTGCGCGCGAAGCCGCTGCCCATGGCGTGCACACCGGGCACCTCGCGTGCGGTGATGCCGGCGATCTTCTCGACGACGCCGTCGGCGATCGTGGTCTTGCCACGGGACGCCGGCGCACCACCGCCCCTGGGCGTCGAGGCTCCCGGGGCCGTGTTCTGCGGCTGCTTCTGTGCCGTTTCCGTCATCGCGCATCGTCCCTTTCCCTGTGTGGCGGAGGGAGCGGTCTGACCGTTCCTTCCACCACCGTAGGCGGGCCCACTGACACTCGCCCGCGGGGCGCGGCAGTCGTGCGAACGGCCGCGCTCCGGGGTGGGTCGGGGCCCGCGGGAGCCGTTCGGTACGGCACGCTGAGCGGCGGGCGCAGCAGCGTCCGCAAGCGGGAAGGGCGGCGGAGCCGTGGTGGCAGACGCGTTGACTCAGGCGGTACGGCAACAGCTCAGGCTCGGCAGGCTCCTGCCGCTCGGCACGGCGGAGGACGGGGCGTGGCTGACCGAGCACGCGGCGGCGGGGGCCTTGCGGACGGCGGCGGCGACCGTGCCCGGCACCCGCGTCACGGGGTTGCGGATCGACCTGGCCGACCCCGCCGACGCGGCCAGGCCCGCGGTACCGGCGCCGCCGACGGCCCTGGCCCCGGGCCCGCTCCGGGTCTCGGGCGAGTTCCTGGCCACGGCGGACCAACCGCTCCCCGCATCGGCCGAGAAGCTGCGGGCCGTGCTGCACGCCGCGGCGGTCGACCGGCTCGGCCTCGCCGTGACCACGGTGGACCTACGGGTGACCGGTCTGCTCGACGGCTCGGACACGGAGCCGCCGGGCTCGGCGGACGTACTCGATGAGCTGGCTGAACTGGCTGACACCGCCGAGACCACCGAGGTCGTCGGCGCGTTCCTGGCCGGCGACGCGGACGACCTCCCCGACGGGGGCGACGTGGCCGGGTCGGCTCTGCTGGACGGGGCGGCCGGGGCAGCAGGTGCGGCTGGACGCGACTCGGCCGGCGGCCCCGGCAGCGCCCGTACGACGGACAGTGCGGCCGAGGCCCGTACGACTCCGCACGGCCGTGCAGCCAGCGACCACACCGCGCACGGACCGAGCGGACCGATCGGGCCAACAGGAGCCACCGGAGCCACCGGAGCCACCGGAGCCACCGGACTGAGTGAACAGGCCGGACCGCTGGGGCCGCACCCATCGGAGCCGGAGCCGCCCCGCGCCGGCCGCCGCCCCGCGGCGGCGGTGTCTGCGGAAGAGCGTGTCGCGGCGGCCGTGGCAGCGGTCCCGGGCGTCGCCGGCCTCGCGCCGGCGCTCGGTGGGCTGACCAGGCCGGTACGGATCGAGACCGGGCCGCGCGAACAGTCCGGCGCCGCGGGCCACAGCGGCCGTGACGACGACGGGCCAGGGGGGCAGAGCGGCGGCCACCCCGCGGGAGCGGGCGCGCCGTCCCCCGCCTCGGGGCCGGCGACCGCCTCGGTCGCGCGCCGGCACGTACAGGCACAGGTGGCGGTCGCGGCCGGCCACCGGCCGGTCACGGTGGCCCGCGCGGTACACGAGGCGGCCCGGGCCGCCCTGGCCCCGGACCCCGCCGAGCGGGCCGGCGTCACGGTCGCGGTGCTGGTCACGGCCGTTGAGCACACCGCGACCCGGCCCACGGCCCGCCCCGCAACCCCGGCCACGAACCACCCCACGGAACAACCCACGCCCCCGACCACGGACCAACCCACGGCACGAGCCGCGAACCAAGCCGCAGACCAGGCACCCGCCGGATGAGCCCCCGCCCGACCCCCGGACGGGACCGGTACGGCGGATCGGCCGCCGGCGCTGCGGGCTACTCCGCCAGACCCGCCAGGTCACGCAGCCGGCGGCCCTGCGCGGCGCGCTCGGCCGCCCGCTGTTCGTCGAAGTCGCGGTCCAGCGCGCCCCGCAGCAGCGCCTTCGTCTCGATCACCGCATCACGGGGCGCGGCCAGCAGCGCGCCGGCCAGGTCCTGCGTCGCGGCGTCGAGTTCGGCGGCCGGCACCACCAGGTTGGCGAGGCCGGTGCGCTCGGCCTCGGCCGCGTGGACGAACCGGCCGGTGGCGCAGATCTCCAGCGCGCGGGCGTACCCGACGAGGGAGACCAGTGGGTGCGTACCCGCAAGGTCGGGCACCAGGCCAAGGCTGGTCTCACGCATCGCGAACTGTGCGTCGTCGGCACAGATCCGCAGGTCACAGGCGAGCGCAAGCTGGAAGCCGGCGCCGATGGCATGCCCTTGAACGGCGGCTATGCTGACGATGTCCGTGCGCCGCCACCAGGTGAACGCCTCTTGGTAGGCGGCGATGGTGGCGTCGAGCTCCGCCGCGGAGCTGCGGCCCAGCTCGATGAAGGAGGGCTCACCGGGGAAGCCCTCAGGGGTGAACGCCTGTCGGTCGAGGCCCGCGGAGAAGGACTTTCCCTCTCCGCGCAGCACCACGACGCGCACGTTGCCGGGCACCGAACGACCGGCCTTGATCAGAGCCCGCCACAGGGCGGGCGACTGCGCGTTGCGCTTGGCCGGGTTGGTCAAGGTCACCGTGGCGATGGCGTCATCGACGGTCAGGCGTACGCCGTCCGTGTCGAGCAGGGTCACAGAAGCCTCCGGTCGGTCGGCAGCGGTCACTACAGCCGTAAGTTAACTGCACAGTAACCACTGGTCCGACCGGACCGCCGACCGGGTGTCGCTACCGGCGCGCGCGACGCGCGCCGGTGATGTGACCCGGGCTCGGGCGGGACGGGGGTGTTGCGTGTGAGGTGTTGTGTGGCGTCAGGTCGAGGCGGCTTTCTTCCCTCGTGTCGCTCCGCCGCGACCACGCAGCGTCACTCCTGATTCGCTCAGCATTCGATGGACGAAGCCGTAGGAACGGCCGGTCTCCTCGGCCAGCGCTCGAATGCTCGCTCCGGAGTCGTACTTCTTCTTGAGGTCCGCCGCGAGCTTTTCACGCGCGGCGCCGGTTACCCGGCTGCCCTTCTTCAGAGTCTCGGCCACCCGTGCCTCCTCATGGGAAGTGCGCTATGGGACTCTCATGATCACCCCTAGCCGCGCTCCTGGCCACCCATTCGACAAGGTCGACGTCGCCGGGTTCCGGTCAGAAAGCGGCCAGGAGCGCGCCGGAACACGAAAATCCGGATGCTTGTACGGCTGCGTCCATTCGGAGTGCATCGCGAAGCGGCAGGTCAGACGCGACGCCCACGGACCCGCCGGGAAGGCTCCGGCGCTACGCTGCGTGCGCGCGCCCATACCGTGGTGACGCGCCGGGGTACGAGCCCTTCTCACTCAGATGAAGGATCACGACTCGGCCGAATGATCCAGAACGCTCCGATCACCACCGCGCACGGTGACCGCGGACGTCAGGCCAGGGCCACCAGGTCCGCGTAGTCCTGGCCCCACAGGTCCTCCACGCCGTCCGGGAGCAGGATGATCCGCTCGGGCTGGAGCGCGTCCACCGCGCCCTCGTCGTGCGTGACCAGCACCACGGCCCCGGTGAAGGTCCGCAGCGCGCCGAGGATCTCCTCGCGGCTGGCCGGGTCGAGGTTGTTGGTGGGCTCGTCGAGCAGCAGCACGTTGGCGGACGAGACCACCAGCGTCGCGAGCGCGAGCCTGGTCTTCTCGCCACCGGAGAGCACCCGGGCCGGCTTGTCGACGTCGTCGCCGGAGAACAGGAACGAGCCGAGCGTCTTGCGGATGTCGACCAGGTCCAGGTCGGGAGCGGAGGAGCGCATGTTCTCCAGCACCGTGCGGTCCGGGTCGAGCGTCTCGTGCTCCTGCGCGTAGTACCCCAACTTGAGGCCGTGGCCCGGGGTGACGCTGCCGGTGTCGGGCTTCTCGACGCCGGCGAGCAGCCGCAGCAGGGTGGTCTTGCCGGCACCGTTGAGCCCGAGGATCACCACGCGCGAGCCGCGGTCGATGGCCAGGTCGACGTCGGTGAAGATCTCCAGCGACCCGTACGACTTGGACAGGCCCTCGGCGGTGAGCGGGGTCTTGCCGCACGGCGCGGGGTCGGGGAAGCGCAGCTTGGCGACCTTGTCCGAGACGCGCACCGCCTCCAGGCCGGACAGCAGCTTCTCGGCCCGGCGGGCCATGTTCTGGGCGGCGACGGTCTTGGTCGCCTTGGCGCGCATCTTGTCGGCCTGCGAGTTCAGCGCTGCTGCCTTCTTCTCGGCGTTGGCGCGCTCGCGCTTGCGGCGCTTCTCGTCGGCCTCGCGCTGGGCCTGGTAGAGCTTCCAACCCATGTTGTAGATGTCGATCTGGGACCGGTTGGCGTCCAGGTAGAAGACCTTGTTGACGACCGTCTCGACCAGTTGGACGTCGTGCGAAATGACGATGAAGCCGCCGCGGTAGCTCTTGAGGTAGTCCCGCAGCCACACGATCGAGTCGGCGTCGAGGTGGTTGGTCGGCTCGTCGAGGAGGAGCGTGTCGGCGTCGGAGAAGAGGATGCGGGCGAGTTCGACGCGGCGCCGTTGGCCGCCGGAGAGGGTGTGCAGGGGCTGGCCGAGCACCCGGTCGGGCAGTCCGAGGCTGGCGGCGATGGTCGCGGCCTCCGCCTCGGCCGCGTAACCGCCCTTGGTGAGGAACTCCGTCTCCAGGCGCTCGTACTTCTTCATCGCCCTTTCGCGGGTGGCGCCCTTGCCGTTCGCCATCCGGTCCTCGTTCTCGCGCATCTTGCGCAGGACGACGTCGAGGTCGCGGGCGGAGAGGATGCGGTCCCTGGCGAGCACGTCCAGGTCGCCGGTGCGCGGGTCCTGCGGGAGGTAACCGACCTCGCCGGAGCGGGTGATGGCGCCGGCGGCCGGTGCGCCCTCGCCCGCGAGGCACTTGGTGAGCGTGGTCTTGCCGGCTCCGTTGCGGCCGACGAGGCCGATGCGGTCGCCCTTGGCGATGCGGAACGAGGCGGACTCGATGAGGACTCGGGCGCCGGCGCGCAGCTCAAGGCCGGTGGCGGTGATCACGGGAAAGACTCCAGGGCGGAAAAGGACGGCGGAAAGGACAGGCGCGCAACCACGGCCGCACGCAGCGCACCGGGCGATGGCGGCGGCGGACGGCGCACCCCGGCGGCGCGTGCGGGGCCGGGCGGGAGCCGTCTAGTGCGCAAGGAGAATGGCCATACGGACCACTGTAGCGGGGGTGGGCAAGTGGTTTGCCTGGGGCGGTGGGAACGCGCCGCTCCGGGCGTTGTCGTACCCCGGTGCCAGACTGTGAGGCGAGCCACATCCCCACACCCTGCGCTACGGAAGGTACGGAAGGTGAGCACCATGACCGGCACCCGGGCGGCCCGCCCCACCCTCTACCCCACGCTGCTCTACGCCGACGCCCGGGCCGCGATCACGCAGCTCACCACGGCCTTCGGGTTCACCGAGCACGCGGTGTACGAGGACGAGGACGGAACGGTGGTGCACGCCGAACTGGCCTACGGGAACGGCATGGTGATGCTCGGCACCAAGCGCCCGGGGAGCCGGTTCAGCGAGGCGATGGCCGGTGCGGGCCCGGCCGGGGTCTACGTGGTGATCCAGGATGCGGACGCCCACCACGCGCGGGCCGTGGAGCACGGCGCGGAGATCCTCATGCCGCCCACCGACCAGGAGCACGGCTCGCGGGACTACATGGCGCGCGACGTGGAGGGCAACGTGTGGAGTTTCGGCACGTACGTACCGGGGGTGCCGGACTGATCCGTGGCGGGGCCGTCCGGGCGGCCGGGCCCGGGCGGGCGCCGGCTCGGCCGGGCCGGCTCGCTGGCCGGGCGGCCGGGCCGGCGCCCGGGGCGTGCGGTCAGGTCCCGCCCGTGTGGACCTGGAAGGCCGCCCGGCGGACCGCCTTGGCGAGGGCCGGGTCCGGGTGGGCCGCGGCGAGTGCGACCAGTACCTGGACGGTGCGGGGGTGGCCGACCTCGCGGACCTCGGCGAGGAGGGCGGGGACCGTGCCCTGCACCGCCGATTCCAGGTGCCGTACGAGCAGGCTTATCTCACCGTGGTCGGCGATGGCCGCGGCCGTGTCCACCCAGAGCCAGGTCGCCTCCTCGCGGGTGAGCACCTCCAGCGTGTCCTCGGGGTCGGCGCCTTCGATCTCGGCGAGCCACAGCAGGGCGTAGGGCCGTAGCCGCGACTCGTCCAGGGCGGCGCGGACCGCGGGTTCGGCCGGGGCGCCGACCACGCGCAGCGCCTCGAAGGCCAGGCCGCGCAGGAGCGCGTCGTCGCCGCGGGCCGCGTCGAGCAGTTCGGTGACGGCGCTGCCCACCGGCCTGGCGGCGAGCCAGGCCCGGTACTCGGCACGGGCCGGGCCCGGGGTGAGCTGGGCGCAGCCGCGCAGCATGTCCTCGGCGTGCTGCTCGATGTTGCCGGCCGGGCTCTGCGCCGCGACGCAGATCTGTTCCAGCTTGACCCAGACCGCCCAGTTGCCGAGGGCGGTGAGTTCGGCCTCGCGGTGGGCGGCGCCGGCGGCCTCGCGGACGACGAGCGCGCCGACCTCGGCGAGCCCGTCCAGCGCCCAGGCCAGCAGTTCTTCGGGCACGTCGCACTCGGTCGCCGCTGCCACGGCCGCCGGGCGCGCTCCTTCGCCCGGCGCGGGCGGCGCGGCGAGGTCCGCACGGGTCTCCGTGCCCCCGGCGGCAGCGTCCGAGCGGGGCTGCGGTGCCTGCTCGGGGACGGCGGCGATCGTCAGGGCGGAGCGCTCGGTCCTGGCGGGGCCAGGCTGCGGGGCGCGCTGGCCGTAGGGAACCTCGCAGCGCTCGGTGCGCAGTTCGGCGACGCGCTTGCGGAGCAGGTCGAGCAGGTCCGGGTAGCCCATGGGGCCGGCCGAGAGCTGGAGCACCGAGAGCAACTGCGGCACGGCCTCGATGACTTCGGCCACCGCCGCCGGGTCGGCGCCGCCGCGGGTCGCCGGGCCGCGGCCGTCCGGTTGCCAGGGGCGCGCGATGGACCAGGCGTCGAAGAGCGCGACCCAGCCGCGGAGCACGGCGGAGTCGTCTCGGTCCCAGGCGCGCAGCCGCCAACCCGCGCGCGCGGTTCCGCCGTGCAGTTCGATCAGGCCGGAGAGCCTGGCCCGGTCCCAGTCGGTGCGGACCTGAAGCGGGGTCAGGCCGAGGGCGTCGGCCGCCCGGTCGGCCGCCACGTCGGACAGGGCTCCGTAGGCCCCCGGGCGCATCGCCGCTTCGCCGTCTGGCTCGGCTGCGGCCCAGCGGGCGACGCGGGCGGCGCCGGCGAGCGAGGCCCGTGCGTGGCGGGCGAGCTCCGCTGGTGGCGGAGTGCCCTCCGGTGGTCGTGGGGCGGGGCGCGTGCCGCGCTGCGGCACTGCCCTGCGGGCGCCGGCGATCGGCCGGTGCGGGACGAGTCGGAGTCGGGAGTCGCGCGGGGTACGGGACGTCACAAGAGCAGTCTTGCCCCTGAAGGCCCGAAAACCCAATCGGTGGTCATCCGGCCGCGTGAGCGCAACGGATGTGGCTGCTGCGACGAACGTGCCGATTCCTTGCCCCGTTTGGGCGTTGGCTGATACGAACGCGCGGCCGAGGGGTGGCACGGCCGGTGGACCAGGAACGGGCGAAGAATGCATGACGTACGGATGAACCGGAGGCATCCGGTGCAGTGTCCAGCAGGTCGTGCCAGCGGCGGTGGGTGACGGGCGCGCGGCCGGGCGGGGCCGTGGTGGCGCGGCGCCCGGCGGGTCGGGCCGGGCCGTGGTGACGCCGTCGTGGCGCCGTGCCCGGCAGGTCGGGTGGCGGCGGGGGCCGGTGCCGGCGGAGGGGCCGGGCGCGGTTGCGGGGCGGTCGCCCGTACCCGCCGCGGTGGAACCGCAGGGCTCCCCCACGGACGGAACCGGTTGCTCCTCACACCAGCGGGACCAGGAAGCGGCGCAGCGCCTCCTGGTAGCCGGCCGGGTCGGCGTTCCACATGGCGGCGTGCGGGGCGCCGGGGACGGCGTGCAGGGTGATGAGGTCGGGGCGGCGCTCGGCGAGTTCGCGGGAGGCGGCCCAGGGCGCGAGGTGGTCGTCGGGGCCGTGCAGGATCAGGGTGGGTACCTCGATCCGCCCGCTGTCGGCGAGTTGCGCGGCGCGGCCCGCGTGCAGCGAGGTGCGGCCCTGCGCGGCGCGCACCACGAGCGGCAGCAACGGCGCGGGGGTGCCGCGGGCCGCGGCGATGGCCCGCAGCGTGGTCTGCCAGTCGAGCACCGGGGAGTCCAGGATCAGGCCACTGATCAGGTGGCGCAGCGGCGAGTGGGCTGCGGTGTGCAGGGCCATCGCGGCCCCGGTCGACCAGCCGAAGAGCACGATCCGGCGGGCGCCGCGCTGCGCCGCGTAGCGCACGCCGGCGTCGAGGTCGCGCCATTCGGCGTAGCCGAGGTGGCTGACGCCGTCGGGGGACGGCGGGGCGCCCGCGTCCCCGCGGTAGGAGAGGTTCAGCACCGGCAGTTGCTTGCGGTGCAGGAAGTCCAGGACCACCAGCGGGTGCTCGCGGGTGGCGCCGATGCCGTGTGCGGTGATGACCCAGGTGTCCCGGACGGCCGGCACGTACCAGGCGGGGAGCGGCCCGATCTCGCCGTCCACCTCGACGTCCTCGTAGGAGAGGCCGAACGCCCGGCCCGGGTCGCCCTCGTACACCTGTGGCGTGAGCCAGACGCGGGTGCCGGGTGCCAGGGTGCCGCGGGTGACCGTCTCCAGACGGCGTACGACGCAGTCGGCGGGGTGCGGGGCGCCCTCGACGACGGGCCCGACGGCGGCGTGGCAGCCGTCGCCGGTCAGCCCGTAGGTGCCGGGGCGTTGGGAGGCAAGGGTGCGGGTCAGGGTGACCTGGCCGGCGGCGGTGGAGTGCACGGTGAGCTTGGGCTCGCCGGGCAGCGGCCGGCCCGGGGTGAGGGCGACGCCGCTCGCGCACCGACCGGCCCAGACGGCCGCCCCGGCACCCAGCGCGGTGGTGGCGGCCACGGCCGCCGCTGTACGCAGACGCATCCTCCCCAGTGTGGGCGGCCGAGACGGGACCGGCCAGCGGGCGCGGGCCGATGGGTGAGGGAGTGGGCGCCCGGGCGCCGGGCCCGGCGGCGGCGCCGGCCACGAGGGTGGGGTCGGGTGCTCCACGTTGGGGTTGTCGGCCGGTTCGGGCCACGTCGGTGGGGGCTGGTCAGCGGGTTGGCCGGTCCGCGGGTGACGAGCGGGCGGCGGTGCGCAGGCGGACGACGGGGCCGGAGGTGCCGCGGCCGGGCGGGCACGAGACGGAGGGTGGGGCGGAGCGCTCCGTGCAGGAGGGCCGGCCGGTTCGGGCCGCCCCGGCCGGGAGCCCGTCCGTGGGCGCGGGTTAGCCGTCCGTGGGCGCGGGTTAGCCGTCCGTGGGCGCGGGTTAGCCGTCCGCGGGCGCTGGTTGGCCGTACGTGCGCAGGCGGGTGGCGGCTTCGTCGAGTTGGGCGGCGTCGAGCAGGGTGGGGGTGTGGCCGGGGACGGCGGATGCGGTCAGCCAGACCCGGCACATCCACTCCAGTTGCGCGGTGCGGTCGTACGCCTGCCGCAGGCTGCTGCCGTAGGTGATCGTGCCGTGGTTGCGCAGCAGGCAGCCGGTGCGGTCGCGGAGGGCGGTGAGCATGTGGCGGGCCAGTTCGTCGCTGCCGTACAGGGCGTACGGGGCGACCCGGGCCGGACCGCCGAGCGCCCCCGCCATGTAGTGGATCGCCGGCACCTCGGTGACCAGCGTGGAGACGGCCGTGGCGTGCACGGCGTGGGTGTGCACGACCGCGCGGGCGTCGGTGGCCCGGTAGATCGCCAGGTGCATGGGGAGTTCGCTGGTGGGGCTGCGGTGGCCGATGCGCTGCCGCCCGTCGAGGTCGACGCCGACCAGGTCCGCCGGCCCGAGCGTGTCGTACGGCAGGCCGCTCGGGGTGACCAGCACCGTGTCGCCCACTCGGACCGAGACGTTGCCCGACGTGCCGACGACCAGGCCCTCGTCGGTGGTCCTGCGCGCGGTCTCCACCACCTCGCGCCACGCCCGGCGGAGCCGCGCGGCGTCGGCCGGTGGCAGCGTCGCCAACTCCGGCGGGTCCGGGTCGTCGTCGTGGTCGGTTCCGGGGGTCCCGGAGGCCATGGGGCCCGCGCCGCACGCGCGTTCCGCTCCGTCGTCCGGAGCCGCTGCCTCCGCGTCCGGCGCGTCGTGCTCGGCCCGCTCCCCTTGCCGGTCCGCCCGCCACTCCGATTGCCGACGCCGCCCCATGCGACCACCTCCGCGCCCGATCCTGTCAGGTCCACGCCCGGGCCGGAGGCCCCTCGTACGACCCGGCTGCCCTGCGCGTACCCCGCCTGCCCACCCCTCCTGCACGTACCCGCGTGCGCGCGAGGACGCCGCCGGCGCGGGGCCGGTGGGCGCGGCACCGGTGCGGGAGGCTGCGGCGGGTCGGCGCCGCCCCGGCCCGGTCCGGCCCGCGGGGGGGGCCGCGTACGGGGGACGCTGCGGGCGGGGGCGGTGAGCCGCGTACGGACCGGCCGCACCAGGCCCGCGGACGGGCGGGTGCCGCCGGGTCGCATCCGGGTCGCGTCCAGGGTGGAGGTCCGGGGCCCGTACGCCCGGCGGACACACACGCCACCCGGCCACGACGACCGCGCGCCGCACCCCCAGCCGCGCTCCGCCCCGCGCTCGCGCGTGCGCGTACCCGCGTCGCGCCACCACGCCCACGCGTGCGGTACCGAGGCGCGTAGGGGGCCGAGAACCAGCCATGCCCCAAGCGCCGCGATCGGGGGGCAGGCCGCGGGGACCGGCGGGCGGGCGCGGGGCGGTGGGCGCCGGCGGGTGGGCTCTTCGCGCGTTCACGCGCAGGGAGCCGTGCGGCGGAAGCGCGGGGCGGACGGGATGCGGCTGCGGGGCGGCGGCCCCGCGTCGCGCCGCATGGGGCGGTTGCCGGGCGGCGGGCACCACCCGGCGACCGTCACCGAGGGTGGTGCCGTTGCACTCGCCCATGACAGGCCCACGTAAATCCCATGGGGATATTAAATGGCCGTAATGTGTACACCAGATAGCGAGCCGCCCGCCCTCCATCGAGACGCCCCTGACCTGCAGGTTTACTGAAGCGGCGGACGGGATTCCGAGGGTCATCGCCACACCCGTCGAGTCGCGTCACCCTCAAGCCCCACTCAGTTCACTTTTTGTTCACTCTTCGTACCTACTTTCAGCGGGACGTTGCTCCCCTGAACGATTGCCTGGGTGAATGGAACACATCACGCTTCTCATCGGGATCGTGATCATCACGGCCTTGGTGTTCGACTTCACGAACGGGTTCCACGACACGGCCAACGCCATGGCCACCACCATCTCGACAGGGGCACTGCGGCCCAAGACCGCAGTGGCCATGTCCGCGGTACTGAATCTCGTTGGCGCATTCCTCTCGGTCGAGGTGGCCAAGACCATCTCCGGCGGGATCATCGACGAGGGGGCCGGCATCCGGCCAGAAGTGATCTTCGCCGGGTTGGTCGGCGCGATCGTCTGGAACCTGCTGACCTGGCTCGCCGGTCTCCCCTCCAGTTCCTCGCACGCACTGTTCGGCGGCCTCATCGGCGCCACCTTGGTCTCCGTCGGCATGGACGGGGTCAACGGCGACGCGGTCGTCATGAAGGTCCTCATCCCGGCGGTCGCCGCCCCGCTGGTGGCCGGCATCGCCGCGCTGGTCGCCACCCGGCTCACCTACCGCATCGCCCGTAACCGAGATCCGCAGGACACCGCCAAGGGCTACCGCGCCGGGCAGATCGCGTCCGCCGCCCTGGTCTCGCTGGCGCACGGCACCAACGACGCGCAGAAGACGATGGGCGTCATCACCCTGGCCCTGGTCACTGGTGGCGCGCTCGCGCCCGCCTCGGACCCGCCGACCTGGGTGATCGCCTCCGCTGGCCTCGCCATCGCGGCCGGTACCTACCTCGGTGGCTGGCGCATCATCCGCACCATGGGCAAGGGCCTCACCGACATCCAGCCGCCGCAGGGCTTCGCCGCCCAGACCGGTGCCGCGACCGTCATCCTGGCCTCCTCGCACCTGGGCTTCGCGCTCTCCACCACGCAGGTCTGCTCCGGCTCCGTGATGGGCTCGGGGCTCGGCCGCAAGGGCGGTGTGGTGCGCTGGTCCACCGCCGGCCGCATGGTCATCGCCTGGGGGCTCACCCTGCCGGCCGCCGGGATCGTCGCGGGTGCCGCCGCACTCCTGGCCGACCAGGGCGACTGGGGCGTGGCCACGGTCGCCGTCCTGGCCGTCATCGCCTGTGGCGCCATCTGGCTGGCCTCGCGCCGCAAGCCCGTCGACCACACCAACGTCAACGAGGTCTCCGGCCCGGACACGGCCGGCGCCCCCGCCCCGGTCGCCGCGGTCCCCGCCGCGCACCCCGCCGACCTGGACGCCGAGCCGATCGGCGTGGTGACCGCCGCGGTGCGCAGCGTGGCACCGCCGCCCACCGGCGCGGCGCTCGCGCAGCCCGCCCCCGGCGACCAGTCGGCCGCGGAGTCCAACGCCGAGGCTGCCGCCGAGCCCGCACCCGACGCGCCATCCGCCCCTGCGGACGCGTCAGCGCTGGTCGACGCGCTCGCCGCCGAGCAGGACGGCGCGCTGGCACCCGCCCCCGGCCTGACCCCGGCAGCCGCCCCGGCACCGGCGACGGCTGCGCCCGCCGCTCCGGCCTAGCCGACGGGGGCGGCGCCCGCGCCGCCCCCGTCAAGCGGACGCCTTGGGCGACGTACGACCCGGGCTCCACGGACGATCACAGATCACCGCAGACACCGCAGACACCGCAGACACCGCAGACGATCGAAGGAATCAGCGCCATGAACATCGACTGGGCCGCACTCGGCGAGGTCTTCGGCGTGAGCCTGGTGGTGACCGTCGCCCTGGTGGGCGTGTTCACGCTCGGCATCGTCGGCACCTCGGCCAAGCCGGCCGAAGACGCCCCGGGCGCCACCGGCGCCGCGGGCACGGCGAGCACCGTGGGTACGGCGAGCACCGTGGGTACGACGGGTACCAGCGCGCTGGCCCGCTCCGGTGCCTACCTGTGCTTCGCGCTGTGTGCGGCGGCGGTGGGGTACGGCATCCACCTGATCGTGGCCTGAGCGCCGGTGCCGCCCCGCGGTCTCCCGCGGCCGGCACCGGCGAACGGCCACGGCCGCACCACCCGCCCCCTGTCCAGCCGGCCACCTGGCCCAACCGGCTGACCGCTTCCGCCCGATCGACCGCCGGTCCACATCCGCAGGGGCCGCGGCGGATGGGCTGCGGTCGGGCCGCGCCCCACCACACCCAGCCCGCCGGGCAGGGTGCGACCGAACCGTGTCGCGCCCCGCCCGGCGGGCCTCTGTGCAGGTCAACCGCGAGTTGACGGCCGTTCCCGGGGCGTGGTGGACTTCCGGGGCCAAACGGCGACAGGAGAGGAAGCCGGTGCGAGTCCGGCGCGGTCCCGCCACTGTCACCGGGGAGCGCTCCCCCAGCGCATGGCCACGGCTCGTACACCGCGGGCTGGAAGGCCGGGGTGCGGCGTCGATCCGGGAGCCAGGAGACTCTCGCCGCCGATCACGTCGAGCCAGGGCGCGGACCCTGAGTGAGGACACACCACCATGGCCTGCCGCCGTCCAGCGCCCCCTGCCGCCCGTGCGGCCCGCCGCCGCCCACACCGGTCGGCGTGCCGGCCCGCACCGCTCCCCCGCCGAGGCACGACGGCGGGCTGACCGATGCGTACCGACCCCCTTGCGTACGCGTACGGCGCCGTCATCGGCTTCCTGGGCGACCGCGCCCTGGGCGACCCCCAGCGGGGCCACCCGGTGGCCGCCTTCGGACGTGCCGCCGGCGCCGTGGAGCGACGGCTGTGGCGCGATCACCGCGGGCACGGTGCTCTGCACACCGCCGTGTGTGCGGGCGGTGCCGCGCTCGTCGGCGCACTGCTGACCCGGGCGGCGCGCGGCCCGGCCGGCACCCGCCCGGCGGCTCCGCACACCCTGTCGACCGCACCGGCGGGCAGGCCCGTACCGGCCTCCCCGGTCTCCCCCGTCGTCCCTGCCAGCCGGGCCACGACGGTGCGCCAGGCTGCTGCGCCGCGCCCGAGCACCGGCCGCCCGGTCAGCGCCGCCCCGCGGGCGCCGTACCCCCTCGCCCGCATCTCCTCGCCCGCCCGCGCGCGCGAGGCCGCGCTGACCGCGCTCGCCACCTGGGCCGTACTCGGCGGCACCACGCTCGGCCGGGAGGCGCGCACCATCGGCGCCGCGCTGACCGCCGGGGACCTCGACGCGGCCAGGGCCGCGCTGCCCCGGCTGTGCGGGCGCGATCCGCAGGCCCTGGACGCCCAGCAGATCGCCCGGGCCGTCGTGGAGTCCGTCGCCGAGAACACCTCCGACGCGGTGGTGGGCGCCCTGGTGTGGGGCGCGGTCGGCGGCGTCCCCGGGCTGCTCGGCTTCCGTGCGGTGAACACCCTGGATGCGATGGTGGGCCACCGCTCGCCGCGCTACCTGCGGTTCGGCTGGGCGTCCGCACGCCTGGACGACCTGGTCGGCTGGCCAGGTGCCCGGCTCACCGCCGCGCTCGCGGTGCTCGCCGGGCCCGCCCCCGGCCGCGCCTGGCGCACCGTACGCCGCGACGCGGGCAGCCATCCGAGCCCCAACGCCGGCCCCGTGGAAGCCGCGTTCGCCGGCGCGCTCGGCGTGCGGCTCGGCGGCACCCTCGCCTACGCAGGCCGCGTGGAGCACCGTCCGGTGCTGGGCGCCGAGCACCGGCCCGTCGAGGTCGCCGACATCGAGCGCGCGGTGCGGCTCTCGCGCCGGGTCAGCGCGCTGGCGCTGGCGGCGAGCGTCGCAGGCAGGCTCGCGTACGGCGCCGCCACCGCGGGCAACCACAGGGGGGATCGATGAGGGGGGCCGGGCACATGGGTGGCGGGCTGCTGGTCGCGGGGACGACGTCGGACGCCGGCAAGAGCGTGGTCACGGCGGGCATCTGCCGCTGGCTGGTACGCCGCGGAGTACGCGTCGCACCGTTCAAGGGGCAGAACATGTCCCTCAACTCCTTCGTCACCCGCGAGGGCGCCGAGATCGGCCGGGCCCAGGCGATGCAGGCCCAGGCCGCCCGCGTCGAGCCGACCGCGCTGATGAACCCGGTGCTGCTCAAGCCGGGCAGCGACCGCTCAAGCCAGGTCGTGCTGCTCGGCAAGCCGGTGGGCGAGCTCAGCGCCCGCGGCTTCTTCGGGGACCGCGGGCCGGCGGCCGACGCGGGCGACCCCGGGCCGATGCCCGGCGGGCGGCAGCAACTCCTGGCCCCGGTCCTGGACTGCCTCACGGAGCTGCGGCGCAGCTACGACGCGGTGATCTGCGAGGGCGCCGGCAGCCCGGCCGAGATCAACCTGCGCCGCACCGACATCGTCAACATGGGCGTCGCCCGCGCCGCCCACCTGCCGGTCGTGGTGGTCGGCGACATCGACCGGGGCGGGGTGTTCGCGCAGTTCTTCGGCACCACGGCGCTGCTCGCCCGCGAGGACCAGGCACTGGTCGCCGGCTACCTGGTCAACAAGTTCCGCGGCGACGTGTCCCTCCTCGAACCCGGCCTGGACATGCTGCACGGCCTCACCGGGCGCCGCACCTTCGGCGTGCTGCCGTACGCGCCCGGGCTCGGCATCGACGAGGAGGACGGGCTGCGGGTCTCGCTGCGCGGGGCGGTGCGCGAGGCGCCGGTGGCGCCCCCGGTCGGCGCCGACGTGCTGCGGGTGGCGGTGTGCGCGGTGCCGCTGATGTCGAACTTCACGGACGTGGACGCGCTGGCGGCCGAGCCCGGGGTGGTCGTCAGGTTCGTGGACCGGCCCGCGGAGTTGGCCGACGCCGACCTGGTCGTGGTGCCCGGTACCCGGGGCACCGTGCGCGCCCTCGCCTGGCTGCGCGAGCGCGGGCTCGCCGACGCGCTGGCCGCGCGCGCCGCCGAGGGCCGGCCGGTGCTCGGCATCTGCGGCGGCTTCCAGGTGCTCGGCGAGTCGATCGAGGACGAGGTCGAGTCGCGCGCCGGCACCGTCGCGGGGCTCGGGCTGCTGCCGGTACGGGTGCGCTTCGCGCGCGAGAAGACGCTCGCCCGGCCGGTCGGCACGGCGCTCGGCGAGCGCGTGGAAGGCTACGAGATCCACCACGGCGTGGCCGACGTGCGCGGCGGCGCGCCGTTCCTCGACGGCTGCCGGGTCGGCCCCGTGTGGGGCACGCACTGGCACGGGTCGCTGGAGAGCGACGGCTTCCGGCGGGCCTTCCTGCGCGAGGTCGCGGCGGCGGCCGGCCGGCGGTTCGTGCCGGCGCCCGACACCTGCTTCGGGGCGCTGCGCGAGGAACAGCTCGACCGGCTGGGCGATCTGATCGAGGAACACGCGGACACCGACGCGCTGCTGCGTCTCATCGAGCAGGGCCCGCCGGCCCGACTGCCGTTCGTCCCCCCGGGCGCGCCGGCGCTGCCCGATGCGCCGGACGGGGTTGCTGAAGTCGCTGAGGCTGCTGGGACCGTTGAGGCCGCCGCGTACGACGGGGGCGCGCCGCCCGAGACCGTGGCGCCTGACGGCGCCGTACCGCCCCAGGCCGTGGCGCCTGACGGGGCGGTAACTCCCCGGGCCGCATCGCCCGACGGGCCCGTATCGCCGGACCGGGCCGCCGCGGGCCCTCCGCACCGCGCGGCGAGTCCTCCGCAGGCCACGCATCCCCCGGCTGAACCCGGCGTACCGGGCGCGCTGGGCGTTTCGGGTGCACCCGGTGAACCTCGTGACCCCAGCGAACCCGGGGAGCCCGGGGAGCCCAGCAAGCCTCACGAACCCCGTGAATCCCATGGACTCCATGGGCCCCGTGAACCCCGTGAAAGGAGCACTAGCTGATGACCTCGGCCAGCTACCCGTTCACCGCCGTCGTCGGCATGGCCGACATGCGGCTCGGACTGCTGCTCAACGCCGTGTCGCCGGCGATCGGCGGGGTGTTGGTGCGCGGCGAGAAGGGCACCGCGAAGTCCACCATGGTGCGCGGCATCGCCTCGCTGCTGCCCGCCATCGACACCGTCCCCGGCTGCCGGTTCTCCTGCGATCCCGGCGCGCCCGACCCGGGCTGCCCGGACGGCCCGCACGAGGTGGGCGCCGGGGTCGGCCGGCCCTCGCGCCTGGTGGAGCTGCCGGTCGGCGCGTCCGAGGACCGGTTGGTGGGCGCGCTGGACATCGAGCGGGCCCTCGCGGACGGCGTGAAGTCCTTCGAACCCGGCCTGCTCGCCGCGGCCCACCGCGGCATCCTGTACGTGGACGAGGTCAACCTGCTCCACGACCACCTGATCGACCTGTTGCTGGACGCCGCGGCGATGGGCTCCTCGTACGTGGAGCGCGAGGGCGTCTCCGTACGGCACGCGGCGCGTTTCCTGCTGGTCGGCACCATGAACCCGGAAGAGGGCGAGCTGCGCCCGCAGTTGCTCGACCGGTTCGGGCTGACGGTGGAGGTCGCGGCCTCGCGCGAGCCGGACGAGCGGGTGGAGGTGGTCCGGCGCCGGCTGGCCTTCGAGGAGGACCCGGCCGCGTTCGCCGCCCGCTGGGCCGACAGCGAGGAAGAACTACGCGCGCGGATCGCGGCGGCCCGTGCGCTGCTGCCCGCCGTGGTGCTCGACGACGGGTCGCTGCGCCAGATCGCCGCCGTGTGCGCGGCGTTCGAGGTGGACGGGATGCGCGCGGACATCGTGACGGCGCGTACGGCGACGGCGCTGGCCGCCTGGGCCGGGCGGACCGAGGTGACCACCGCGGACGTACGGCAGGCCGCGCTGCTCGCGCTGCCGCACCGGCGGCGCCGTAACCCGTTCGACGCGCCGGGTTTGGACGAGGAGAAGCTGGACGAGGTGCTCGACGCCTACCAGCCCGAACCGCCCGCGCCGGCCGAGCAGTCCACCGGCGAGCCGGACGAGGACCCGGACCCCGACCCGGGCCCGGACGGCCCCGGGGGCGGCGAGCCGCCGCAGGACGGGCCGCCGCAGGGAGACGGCGGCGGGCGGGGCACCGCGCCTGACCAGCCCGCCGAGCAGCCCGTGCCGGAGCAGCGCACGGACGGCGACGGCCCGCAGGAGTCGGCCGAACCCGCGCCCGCCGCGGGCGAGGGCGGCGACGGGGCGGGTGCCGACGCGCGCGGCGGCGCGCCGGAGCGGCCGGCGGTGCCGGCCGGCGAGCCGTTCACCGCGCGCATGTTGGACGTACCGGGGCTCGGCGAGGGCGCGGCGGGGCGGCGCTCGCGGGCCCGCACCGCGCACGGCCGTACGACGGGCTCGCGCCGCCCGCAGGGGGTGCTGACCAAGCTGCACCTGGCCGCGACGGTACGGGCGGCGGCGCCGCACCAACGCGCGCGGGGCCGTACCGGGAGCGGGCTGCTGCTGCGCCGCGACGATCTGCGGGAGGCGGTCCGCGAGGGCCGTGAGGGCAACCTGGTGCTGTTCGTGGTGGACGCCTCCGGGTCGATGGCCGCGCGGCAGCGGATGGGCGCCGTCAAGGGCGCCGTCCTGTCGCTGCTGCTCGACGCCTACCAGCGGCGCGACAAGGTCGGTCTGGTCACCTTCCGGGGCCGCGGCGCCACCCTCGCGCTGCCGCCCACCTCGTCGGTGGACGCGGCGGCGGCCCGGTTGGAGAAGCTGCCCACCGGGGGCCGTACGCCGCTGGCCGCGGGGCTGCTCACGGCCCGCGAGACGCTGCGCGTGGAGCGGCTGCGCGACCCCTCGCGCCGGCCGCTGCTCGTGGTGGTGACCGACGGCCGGGCCACCGGCGGCAAGGAGCCGGTGGCCGAGGCCGCCCGGGCGGCGGGGCTGCTCGCGGCCGACGGGGTGGCGTCGGTGGTCGTGGACTGCGAGTCGGGGCTGGTGCGCCTCGGACTCGCGGCGCAGCTCGCCCGGGTGTTGCGCGGCCCCGCGGTGACGCTGGACGAATTGCGCGCCGACAGCGTGACGGCGCTGGTCCGCGGGGCCCGCGCGGCCCGGGACGGCGGGTCGGCCCGCGGGGAACACACGGCCGCGGCACACCGGCAGCGCCAGCGGGGCGCCCGGGCGGGGCAGCGGATCGACAGCACGGAGAGGGTTGCGTAATGCCACAGGGAAAGCCTTCGGTGGTGCCCGACGACGGGCTCACCACGCGTCAGCGCCGCAACCGGCCGCTGGTGTTCGTGCACACCGGTGTCGGCAAGGGCAAGTCGACGGCCGCCTTCGGGCTCGCGCTGCGGGCCTGGAACCAGGGCTGGCCGGTCGGGGTGTTCCAGTTCGTGAAGTCGGCGAAGTGGAAGGTCGGCGAGGAGCGGGCGCTGCGGGTGCTCGGCGACTCCGGCGAGGGCGGCTCCGTCGCCTGGCACAAGATGGGCGAGGGCTGGTCGTGGGTCCAGCGCGACCTGGCCTCCAGCGAGGAGGCGGCGCGCGAGGGCTGGGAGCAGGTCAAGCGCGACCTGGCGGCGGAGACCTACCGGCTGTACGTGCTGGACGAGTTCGCGTACCCGATGCACTGGGGCTGGGTGGACACCGACGAGGTGGTGGCCGCGCTGCGGGACCGGCCCGGCACCCAGCACGTGGTGATCACCGGCCGCAACGCGCCGCAGCCGCTGATCGACTTCGCCGACCTGGTCACCGACATGTCCAAGGTCAAGCACCCGATGGACACGGGGCAGAAGGGCCAGCGGGGCATCGAGTGGTGACCCTTGCGACCGCCGTGCCCCGTCTGGTGATCGCGGCGCCCGCCTCCGGCAGCGGCAAGACGACCGTGGCGACCGGCCTGATGGCCGCGTTCGCCGCGAGCGGCCTGGCCGTCTCGCCGCACAAGGTGGGCCCCGACTACATCGACCCCGGCTACCACGCCCTGGCCACCGGCCGCCCCGGCCGCAATCTGGACGCCTACCTGTGCGGCCCGGATCTGCTGCCCGGGCTGTTCGCGCACGGCGCGCGGGACGCCGACCTGGCCGTGGTCGAAGGGGTGATGGGGCTGTACGACGGGGCCGCGGGGCAGGGCGAGTTGGCCTCGACGGCGCAGGTCGCCAAGGTGTTGCGGGCGCCGGTGGTACTGGTCGTGGACGCCTCGTCGCAGTCGCGCTCGGTGGCGGCCCTGGTGCACGGCTTCGCCGCCTGGGACCCGGAGGTGCGGCTCGCTGGCGTGGTCCTCAACAAGGTCGGCTCCGACCGGCACGAGGAGTTGCTGCGCGAGGCGCTGACCGAGGTCGGCGTGCCGGTCTTCGGCGTGCTGCGCCGGGCCGAGGCCGTGCACACTCCGAGCCGCCACCTGGGCCTGGTGCCGGTGGCCGAGCGGCGGGCGGACGCGGTGGCCGCGGTGGCGGAGTTGGCCGACCGGGTGCGCGCCGGCTGCGACCTGCCCGGCCTGCTGGCACTGGCCCGCTCGGCACCGGCCCTGCCCGGCGGGGCCTGGGACCCGGCGGATGCGCTGTACGGGGCGGGGCTCGGGACCGCGGTGGCGGCAGGGGCCGGGGCGGCCGGGCGGCCGTCGGGCGCGGAGGCCGTGGCGCCCGGTGCGGACCACGGAGCGGCCGGTCGGAGAGACGGGGACGGGGCGGCCGGTCCGGCGTACGGGGCGTCCGCCGCGCGCCACGGAGCGCACGGCGCGGCGCAGGGCGTGCCCACCGGTAGGGACGCGGGCCGGGAAGCGCCGGGGGCCGGGGCGCGGCCGGTGGTCGCCGTCGCCGGCGGCTCGGCGTTCACCTTCTCGTACGCGGAACACGCCGAGCTGCTGACCGCGGCCGGCGCCGAGGTCGTCACCTTCGACCCGCTGCGCGATGCGGAGCTGCCCGCGGGCACCCGCGGGTTGGTCATCGGCGGCGGGTTCCCCGAGGTCTACGCGGCCGAACTGTCCGCCAACGCGCCGCTGCGCGCCGCCGTCGCCGCCCTCGCGGCCTCCGGGGCGCCGATCGCCGCCGAGTGCGCCGGCCTGCTCTACCTGGCCCGTTCGCTCGACCCCGGCCCCGCCGCGGGGTCGGACGGCGCGGCCGGGGCGCCCCTGCCGATGTGCGGCGTGCTGCCGGCCGACGCCCGCATGTCGGGCCGGCTGACCCTGGGGTACCGGGAGGCGGTCGCCCTGGCGCCCAGTGCGCTGCTGCCGGTGGGCGCCCGGGTGCGCGGCCACGAGTTCCACCGCACGGTCATCACGCCGGAGGCGGGCGGCGAACCGGGCGCGGCGCCCGACGCCGCCACCGGCCCGGCCTCCCCGGCGCTGCCCGCCTGGGGCGTGGTGCAGCCGGCCCGACGCGTGGAGGGCTTCGTACGGGACCGGGTGCACGCCTCGTACCTCCACCTGCACTGGGCGGCCTCCCCCGCGATCGCCGCGTCCTTCGTCCAGAGCTGCACCCCGTGAACCGCCCGCCCACCGCCCCGGAGCCGCACGGCACCGGGGCCCGGCCGCTGCGGGCCGGGCTGGCGGCTCGCCCGACCGCTGACCCGGCCGCTGCCCCGGCCACGGGGCTGGTTGCCGGCCTGCCGGGCGCGAGGGTGGTGCGCACGGGGACGTCCCGCCTGGCGCCGCTGGGGCTGGC
>NZ_JBLIWA010000002.1:73861-79866 GCF_047525675.1 Streptomyces sp. 796.1
GCGCCGTACCTCCGGTGCCACCCGCCGTACGCGCACGCGCCCGCGCGGGGCGGCCGGGCGGTGACGCCCCTGCCTACCACCGCGACCCGCCCGTCCCGGGCGGAATCCGCCACGCCGCTCCCCCCGAGCCGTCCGCCGCACACACCTGCGCGCGGCGGCACGGCCGCCCCCGCAGCCCTCGGCGCGGACCGCGCGGTACCGGCCGCGCCGCCGACGGTCGGGGCCACCCCCCGGGAGTGCGCGCCCCGCCCCGCCGGCCGCCGGTCAGCCGGCCGCGCCCACCACCAGCCAGACGAAGCCGACGCCGGCGACGGTGCAGCCGAGGGTGCTGAGGGCGGGGTGGTCGTGGTGGGCCTCGGGGAGGATGTCGGCCGCCGCGAGGTAGAGCAGGACGCCGCTGAACAGGCCCAGGTAGATGCCGAGCGCCTGGTCGGGCACGGTGAACAGGAGGGTGGACGCCGCGCCGACGACGGGCGCGACGGCGTCCGCGCCGAGCATCAGCGCCGCCCTGCGCCGCGCGTTCCCGTACAGGCTGGTGAGCGTGTACGTGTTGAAGCCGTCCGCGAAGTCATGGGCGATCACGGCGACCGCGACGGCCACCGTCATCTCGCCGCTGATCTGAGCGGCGAGCCCGAGGGCGACCCCGTCCATGGCGCTGTGCCCCACCATGGCGGCGGCTGCGGTGAGCCCCACCTGCGGCGCCCGGCCGGCGAGCGGCGCGGGCGCGGCGTGTGCTGCCGCGCCCGGTGCGGCGGGGACGGCGCCTCGCGCGGGCGCGCGCGGGGTGGCCCCGTCGCCCCGCGGGCCATCGGCACCACCGACGGTGCCGGCAGCATCGGCGGTACGCGTGCCGCCCGGTGCCGCTCCCGGTGCGGCGGGCGCGACGTGGTGGGCGGCCACCCGCTCGGCCAGCAGCCGCTCCACCGCATGGGCGAGCAGGAAGCCCCCGACGAAGCAGAGCAGCGCCGCTGGCACCCCGTACACCTCGTCGCCCGCCACCTCAAGCGCCTCGGGCAGCAGGTCGAGCCCCACCACGCCGAGCATCAGACCGCCGGCGAGACCGAGGATCAGATGTCTGCGGTCGGTCACGCGGTGCGCGGTCCAGCCGCCGAGCAGCGTCATCACCAGCGCGCCCAGCGCGATCACCACCGGCACGGCCTCGCTCCTCTCCCGCCCACCGGGTCCGCGGGCCCTGCGGGGCACCGGCCGCCCTGCGGGGGCGCCTCCACCGGGCGGCGCAGGCGGGCCCGCGCCGCACGCATACGGCCGGCCGACCTTGACATGAGCACCCGGTGCGCTGTCGTGATCACGCAGCGTACGCGGGCCGTGCGGGCGATGCCATGACCGCTCGCCCACCTGCCGCCGATCGCGACCCGGTGTCGGTCTTCGTCGGCGTCGGGGCCAGTCGCGACGCGCCGCCGGCCGAGGTGGCGGCACTGGTCGCGGCGTGCCTCGCGGAGGCCGGACTGACGGCGGCGGCCGTCGCCGGGTTCGCCACCGTCGACGTCAAGGCCGACGAACCCGCGCTGCGGCTCGCCGCCGCGCGGTACGGGGTCCCGCTGCGCGCCCATCCGGCCGCCGCGCTGGCCGCAGTGGCCGTGCCGCACCCGACCCGTACGGCGCTGGCCGCGGTGGGCACGCCGAGCGTCGCGGAGGCGGCGGCGCTGCTCGCGGCCGGCCCCGGTGCCCGCCTGGTCGTGGAGAAGCGCAAGTCGACGCCGGTCGTCGGGCCACCGGCCGCGACCTGCGCGCTGGCGGTGCCGGCCCACCGCGGGCGGCCCCGCGACGACGCCCCACCCGTGCCCGAGGCCGACCCGTCCGCGCTCGACGGCACCCCGGTCGCACCGGAGTGAGGCCCCACCCGCACCGAGCGGGCCCGCCCCAGCGCCGCCGGCGTCGCCGACCCCGCCGGCCCCGCGCCCCGCTGACCTGCCGGGCCGCCCGGCGGACGGCCCGTCGGACCTGCCCGGCGGCGCCGCGGTGGCCAGCGGTAACGTCACGGGACACCGCCACGGCCTGGCCGAGCCGCCGGCGGGTACGGGGCGCCGCTCGCGTACCGGACACCGCGGCCCCTCACCGGGCCGGCGGCGCCGTGGCGGGCATCACGGCTGTCGGCGGCCCGACCGGCAGCACCGCGCCGGCGCCGACGACACCCCGCGCGCGCCCGTACGAAGCACGACACCGGCCCGCCCGGCCCGGGCGCCCACCGGCGCCCCACGACCCGCACCACCAGCACGGAGGAGATCGCGTGATGAGCCCGTCAGCACCGCCCACCCCGGGCCGCGGCCCGGGCGCCCGGCGAGGCGACCGGCTGCCGGCACCCGGGACGTGGGGAGCGTGAGGATGCCGTTGCAGCACATGGAGCCGGCGCCCGGCCCCACGGTGGAGTCCGCCGGGCCAGGCCCCGACCTGCGCCACCACGGCGACGCCGAGGTACGGGGCAGCGCCGCGGCCCTGGTGGACCTGGCCGTCAACGTGCGCGCCGACACCCCGCCCCGCTGGCTCAAGGCCCGCATCTCCGCATCGCTCGACACGCTGGCCGCCTACCCGGACGGCACGGACGCGCGCGGTGCGGTCGCCGAGCGGCACGGGCTGCCGCCGGAGCGGGTGCTCCTCACGGCAGGAGCGGCGGAGGCGTTCGTGCTGATCGCGCGGGCCCTGCCGGGGCGCCGCCCGGTGGTGGTGCACCCGCAGTTCACCGAGCCCGAGTCGGCGCTGCGGGACGCGGGGCGGACGGTGCGGCGGGTGCTGCTGCGGCCGGCCGACGGGTTCCGGCTGCGCCCCGACGACGTGCCGGCCGACGCCGATCTGGTGGTGATCGGCAACCCCACCAACCCGACGTCCGTACTGCACCCCGCCGACGTGCTGACGGCCATCGCCCGGCCCGGCCGGACGCTCGTCGTGGACGAGGCGTTCATGGACGCGGTGCCCGGCGAGAGCGCATCGCTGGCCGCGCGCACCGACGTGCCGGGGCTGGTCGTGCTGCGCAGCCTCACCAAGACCTGGGGCCTGGCCGGGCTGCGCATCGGCTACGTGTTGGCCGACCCGGCCACCATCGGCGCGCTGGAGCGGGCCCAGCCGCTGTGGCCGGTGTCCTCGCCGGCGCTCGCCGCCGCCGAGGCGTGCAGCACGCCCAAGGCGCGGGCGGAGGCGGCCCACGCCGCCCACCGCATCGCCGCCGACCGGGCCCATCTCATCGCCAGGCTGGCCGAGTTCCCGCCCGTACGGGTCTGCGAGCCGGCGGCCGGCCCCTTCGTCCTCATCCACCTGCCGGGGGCCGACGCGGTACGCCACCGGCTCCGGGCGGCCGGTTTCGCGGTCCGCCGCGGTGACACCTTCCCCGGTCTCGGCACCGAGTGGCTCCGGCTGGCCGTACGGGACCGGGCCACCACCGACCGCTTCGCAGCGGCCCTCGGCCACGTCCTGCGGGACGCACCGGCGGGCGAGACCACACACTGACCCACCGCGCGCGGGGTCGCCGATCCGCCCTTGCCCCGCAGTCGTTGCCCCGCCCCTGGCCCGCCGCCGGCCTGCCGCCGATTGGCTGCGGGCCTGCCGCACGCCGGCCCGGGGCGCCTCGCGTGCGCGGGTGCGCGCGTGGCGGTGCGCCCAGGGCGGCCCGGGACCCCGACGACTTCGCGTGCGCGAGCGCGCGAGGGCGGCGCAGCACAGCGCCCCGTACGAGAACGGCCGGCCGGGGCACCTCGCGCGCGGGCGCGGGTCACGTGCCCCGGCTCAGCAGAGCGGCCAGGTGCGGAGTGCCGCGTCGGCCATGCGCTGTAGTTCCTCGCGGTCGACGCCGCTCGCCGCCTGTACGGCGATGCCGAACACGAGCGTCGTGACGTAGCGGGCCAGCAGGACCGGATCGCTCTCCGGCGGGAGGTCGCCGTCCTCCCGTGCGCGCACGAACCGGTCGCGGACCCGACAGCAGCCGTCGTTGCGCCAGGCGGCGAGCAGGTCACGGACGTCGCTCCCGGCCGCGCTTGCGGCCAGCGCGCCCTGGACGCCGAGGCAGCCGTGCGGCTGGGCGGGGCGGGTGGTGGTGCGGACGGTTCCGGCCAGGATCGCGGCGGCCACCTCGCGGGCGGTCGGTTCCTCCAGGGCCCGGGCCAGATAGGCGCTCGGGCCCTCCGTGTAGCGCGCCAGGGCCCTGCGGAACAGCTCCTCCTTGTTGCCGAAGGCCGCGTACATGCTCTTGGCGGAGATGCCCATCGCCCCGGTCAGCGTGGCCAGGCTGGCGCCCTCGTACCCGTGCTCCCAGAAGGTCAGCATGGCGCGCTCAAGGGCCTCGTCCGCGTCGAAGCCCCGCGGACGTCCGACGGGGCCGCTCTGTTTGGTTCCCACGCCCCGCAGCCTATCCCTTTCGGCAGTGACCGATGCAGAAGTGCTACGGTCCATTTCCGCATCGATCGATGCAGAATTCGAAGGGGGTTACCCACATGGCATTACTCGCGGGCAAGACCGCTCTGGTCACCGGCGGCAGCACCGGGATCGGCCTAGCCAGCGCCGTACGGCTGGCGGCCGAAGGGGCGCACGTGTTCATCACCGGCCGGCGCAGGTCCGAACTCGACGCGGCGCTCACGACGATCGGCCCCGCGGCCACCGCCGTCGTCGGCGACGTCGCGGACCTGGCCGACCTGGACCGGCTCTACGAGGCGGTACGCGACCGGGGGCGGGGCCTTGACGTGCTGTTCGCGAACGCCTCGATCGCCGCGTTCGCCAGGCTGGAGGAGATCACCGAGGAACACTTCGACGCCCTCTTCGGCATCAACCTCCGCGGCATGTTGTTCACCGTCCAGAAGGCGCTGCCGCTGCTCAACGACGGCGCATCGGTGATACTCAACGGCTCGACCAACGTGGACGTCGGCGCGGAGGCGTTCGGCGTCTACGCGGCGAGCAAGGCGGCCACCCGCTCGTTCGCCAGGACCTGGGCCAACGAACTCAAGGGGCGCGGCATCCGGGTCAACACGATCACCCCGGGCCCGACCGACACACCCGGCCTCGCCGCACTCGCCCCCGACCCGGGCCAGGCGCCCGACTTCCGGGAGCAGTTGGTCTCCCAGGTACCGCTGGGCCGCCTCGGCCGCCCGGAGGAGATCGCCGCCGCAGTGGCCTTCCTCGCCTCCGAACAGAGCAGCTTCGTCACCGGTTCGAGCCTGTACGTCGACGGCGGCATGAACCAGGTCTGAGCACCGCCGGGCGTCCGCCCCGTACGGCCGTGGGCCCCGCATGGCGCGTACGACTCGCACTGCCCGCACGGCCCGCGGCGACCACCGGACCGCCGGGCCCGCCCCACGCGGACGGGCCCGGCGGCTCCGGCCGCCGGGTCTACGCCCGTGGCCCGGCGGGCGTCGTGCAGTGCGTCTCGGCGAGCGCGATCCGGCCGGTGACGCTGGCGACGTTCAGCCGCAGTGGATCGACGGCCACCCGCAACTCCAGGGCGGCAGCGGCGGCCGTACGCGCGGTCGTGGTGGTCTCGGCCACGGAGAGCCGCACCTCACCCACGCCGGGAACGGTGACCTCGGTGGCGCGGCGGACGGCGAGCGGAACCCGCTTGCCGAGCACGGTGACCGCGCCGATCGGATCGACCGCGGCGACCGGCCGGCTGCCGGCCCGGCACGTTGCGGTCGAGGTGACCGCGTCCACCTCGACCAGCGGCAGCGCGGGCAGCCCCGGCGCGTAGACGCGGGCCTGTGCCAGGTGGGCGCGGCCCACGGCGGCGCGCGGGCCGGCGGTGGCGCGGGCGGTGGCGGTGTCGGCGCGGAAGACGGTGATCGGCTTGCCGTCGGCGATGCCGTCGAGCAACACGGTGAGCGCGGTCTTCTCCGCGCTCCCCGGCGCCCGCACCTCGTTGACCGGCGCGTCGAGCGGCACCCGGAGCGCACCGCGGAGCAGGGACACGTCGAGATCGGTACGGAGCACGGCCGCGCTCGACGTACCGGAGCCGGCCGGTGCGGAGCCCGCGCGGTCGACGGGGCCGGCGCCGTCGGCGGCGTGCGCCGGCG